>SKRJ01000047.1 GCA_007118555.1 Anaerolineae bacterium
CGCGTCGGCCAGGCGCTTGGTGACCAGCTCGGCGTCGGCGGGAAAGTAGGCGTTGCCGTTGCGGTGCACGCCCACGGCGCTGGGATAGCGCCCCGTCAAAAAGGAGGCGCGGCTGGGCGTGCAGACCGGGCTCTGGCAATAGGCGCGGGTAAAGGCCACGCCCTCGGCCGCCAGGCGATCCAGGTGGGGCGTGCGGATGGCGTCGTTGCCCAGGGCATGGATCGTGTCATGGCGCTGTTGGTCGGTGCAGATCCACAGGATGTTGGGTCGCGGCGGTCTCACGAGACGGCCTCCGCGGGCGTGACAATGACATCGGCCTCGGCCAGGCCGGCCGCCAGCGCCTCGTAGGGGAGGTCGCGGGGCTGGCATCCCTCGCTGGCGCACAGAGCGGCCGCGACACCCGCTGCCTCGCCGGTGACCATCGCCGGCGGGATGAGGCGCAGGGCCTGCATGGTCCAGTGATCGGTGCTCACGCAACGCCCGGCGGTGAGCAGCCCGTCCACCGCTTCGGGCACGAGGCATCGATAGGGCACATTGATGACGCCGCCGCCGGCGAAACTGAGGCCGTGCAGGCCGATGGTGTCCGCAAAAGCGCGCTCGGCCCGCACGTCAGAGCTGGTGAGCTCGACGATGCCCCGGATGCGGCGACTCTCGCGCACGCCCAACTGGGGCGCAATGGCCAGCAGGCGCACATCCTCAAAGCCGGGGATGTTCTCCTTGTAGAACGCCAGCGACCGGGCGATGCGCTGTCGCAGCTCGTACTGGGCATAGCTCAGGTCATGCACGTCGATGGCGCTCAGCTTGCCCTCGAACATGGCGTGCAGGTCATCCGCAGGGTGGTCGGTGGTGCCGTCGCGCTCATCGAGGCCGAGGATGTTGATCCAGTACACGCCCATGTCGCTATGGGGCGTGGTGGCGGGACGCATCGGAACGCCGCCCTGGTCGAGCAGCGCGCGCATCAACTCGCGGGCGCGCTCGGGCTCCTCGTCGTTAAAGGCGCGCCAGGCGTCGCGGCTGACGCCGCCGACCTTGAGATTGAGGCCGATGCGCTGATAGCCCATGTCGAATGCGGCGTCGGCGTTGGCCGCCAGGTCGCCATCGCCGGTGGCGTCGATGCAGATGTCGGCCAGGATCGCCTGCCGGCCTGACTTTGTTTCCACAATGGCGCCTGCCACGCGGCCCTCGTCCATATAGGCCGCCGCGGCCCAGGCGTGGAACCAGAGGTGTACCCCGGCGTCGTGGCACATGCTATCGGCCACAACCTGGAGCCACTCGGAGTCCACGTGCAGCCGTGTGGGGCTATCCTGCGCCAGGCCGCCCACGTCCTGCAGGCGCTCCATCGACTCCCAGCAGAGGCCGCCCATGACGCGGCGCCCGGTCCGATCGAATATGCCGTCCATATAAAGCACGAGGCCGCCTGTGGCGAGGCCGCCCAGACAGCCATAGCGTTCCACCAGGGCCGTACGTGACCCCTGGCGGGCGGCGGCGACGGCCGCGCAGTACCCGGCGGGGCCGCCGCCCACGACGAGTACGTCCACCTCATCCAGAACAGGGATCTCGCGCGCTGGTTCCTGAATCGTCTTCATCCGAGGCCCCCTCTTTCTCCGGGTATCTGCTAACCCACATGCCGCACGACCAGTAGGTCGCACGACCTACTGGTCGGATTCTAGCATGGAGAAAGAGGGCCTGCAAGCGATGGGCGCGGCTGAGGCAGGACAAGATAAGTCGTGATCATGGTAGAATTGCGAGTATCAACTCGTACCACTCGGGGCAAAGACGAGCTTGGCCCTTACTATCCGACGCACACAGCCGCCTCTTGCTGTCTTTTAGAGCGATGCTTGTCATCGCCCAGCAGGTCAAGGGTGCAACCCATCAATATGTTGGCTTACCCATAACGAGGAATACACGCGCTGGCGGCTGGGTCTGCCACAGGATGCGTGCGGTGGGGCGTGTCAGAGCGCGGGGCTACAGGCGGCGCTTCTTGCCGAGCCAGGCCAACCCGCCCACGACCACGACGCCGGCGCCGGCCAGCACGGCCATGACCTGTCGCAGGGCCGCTCGCAGCGACGCGACCTCTCCGGCCGGCTCTTGCGCCGCGACTCGCTCAGCAGCCTCAGCAGCGGCCGCAGCTTCAGCAGCGGCCGCGATCTCTTCTGGGGTCAGTTCTGCCTCGGGCAGGACCGTGATCATCACGCCCTCATCCTCGGGCATGGCGGCGGGATCATCCGCTGGCAAAATCTCTCGCGCGTGCTCGTCATCGCCCAGGCCGGGGGGCGCAGCGTCGCGAGCTGCCATCTCCTCCGGCGTTAGCTCTGCCTCGGCGTCCCCCTCGGGAGCAGCCTCGGGCATTGCCAGGGCCTCGACATCCGCCTCTGCTTCGGTGGCTGCCACCATACCCTCGGCCTCGACGGCCTTTTCGTCGGTGGGCTTTTCGGCCTCTGTCTGCAGGAGATCGAACTCGACATAGGCCTCGCGCTCGGTCATGGCGACCATGTCGTGCTCGTGGGCTGTCCGCATCATGGGCGCGGGGATGACGTCCCTTGCGAGGAGTTGATCGCCCGAAAGCAGCATCACGAGCGTGATGGTAATGGCGACGCCGGCGGTGCGCAGGGCTGCAAAGCCCCTGTCGAGGTGGCGCACGCGGCGTTGCTCGGCCACGGCCTGGCGCGGTATGGCAAAGGAACGGGGCAGGGGCATACGCGGCAGGTCCTGCATGGCCTGCGCAGTCTCCCGCAACGCTGCCAGTTCCTGTTGGCAGACCTGGCAGTCATCCAGATGTGCGCTAACGCGCAGCATCTCCTTTTCGCCCAGTTCCTTGTCGAAAAAGGCCGAGAGGTTCTGTTGTGCGAATCTGTGGTTGCGCTTTTCCCTTAGCTTGCCCATATCGCTCCCAAACTCCCAGTCATCCGCTCAGGGGCGCCGACGTGCCACGCAGAGCGGTGTGTTCCTTCTTACTATATAGACGCCTCTAGCGGCGATCCAGTTCCCTTTGCGCCTCGATATATGCGCGCATCTTGGCGCGGGCGCGGCTCAGCCTCGATTTTACCGTGCCTAAGGAGACCATGGTGGCCTCGGCGATCTCCTCATAGTTCAGGCCCTCGACATCGCTGAGAACAAGGGTGACGCGCTGGTCCTCCGGCAGGCCCTCGATACCCCTCTGCAGCACCGCGGCCAGTTCCTGGCGCTGTACGTGGTCCTCCGGCTCCTCTTCGTCGGATTGGAGCAGGGTCGAATGCTCGTCCTCCTCGACCATGTCATCGATCGGGGTGCTGGGGCGCCGCTGCTTGTAGCGCAGTTGATCGTA
>SKRJ01000092.1 GCA_007118555.1 Anaerolineae bacterium
CGCTCCCCATGGCGGATGACGCGCGGCCAGGGGCAATGGATCAGGGCGCACAGCTCGTGCCCATTGAACTCGGACTCGATCAGGCCATCGTGCACCGTAATGCCCCGCATAAAATTGCCGCTACGCCCCGTCAGGCGCACCACCATGTCCTGAGGGATGCGCAGAGCGATGCCGGTGGGGATGCGTGCGCGCCCCCATACCAGCCGCCAGCCACGTCTCGGCATACGCGCCCTGACGTCCAACGCAGCCCCCAGATGCTCCTCGGGACGCTGCGCACCCTCACCCGTCAACCAATACTCGATGCATGTGTGATCCGAGTTCATCAACCATCCTGCTAGTCTGTGCTATTGTTGCGGACACACGGGGCTATTATAGCACACGCCTTGATGCTGAATAAAAGTACAGCGCCAGGGTACTACAGACCGTGCTTGCTATATGTGTGATAGGTCGGTGGCAGCGCCGGCACCCATCTGGAGGAGTTCTTTGGTGACAAGGCGATCAAAATGCTATAATGGTCGTATTACAGGTAGGGAGAAACAGAATTGTTAGGACAGGATAATCGCCCGGGACTGGCCCCACAGATCTGGTTTGCGATTGTGATGGCTGCCATCGTGGTGGGTCTGCTGGTGGTGCACCAGCTGGATCTCGACGATGGGGTCGTCCAAGAGGCCGTACATCTGCAGATCGAGCGTCTGCAGGCCTCTGCTGCCGAAAAGGAAGAGCGCGATCTGGGCGAGGATCCCTTGGACGGCGCCGAGCCCCCTGGCACAGAGATCGAGAGCGAGGCTCCTGCAATGGCGCCGACGCCCGGATGGCAGAGCCCTACGCCACGCCCCACGCCCACGCGGCGCCCGCCGGAGGAGCCCCGACGTGACCATTATTGGCTGGAGCGCCCGATTCGCCCGGCCGAGGATGCGGCGGCAGCGCGCTATTATCCCTATGGCTCGCGTATGGATGGCTCATACCCGATTCACCATGGCATCGATATCGTCAGACCGCTCGGCACCCCTGTGGTGGCGCCGGCCTCGGGCGTGGTGGTCGTGGCTGGCGATGACGATACGCAGGTATACGGCGCCCGCACCGGCTTTTATGGGCTGCTCGTGGTGGTCCAGTTGGATCAGCGCTATCAGGGGATGCCGGTCTATGTGCTCATGGGGCACCTGTCCGAGGTGCATGTCAGCGTAGGCCAGCATGTGGCCGTGGGCGATGTCCTTGGCCTGGTGGGTGAGACAGGCTATGCCGAGGGGCCGCATCTTCACACCGAGGTGCGTCTGGGCCGCAACGACTATTATCATACCGTGAACCCCGAGCTCTGGTACCGGCCTCTGGAGGGACGCGGCACGCTGGCAGGGCTGCTGATGACCCACGATGGCGAGCCTGTGACCACAGAGGCCAAGCTGGTGCTTCGCCGGGATGGACAGTATCTCTTTGAGGTGTTTACCTATCCTGACGGGCCGTTGAACCCCGATCCCGAGTGGGGCGAGAACTTTGCGATCGGGGATCTCCAGCCGGGGAACTGGACGGCAGAGGTATTCTATGGCGGTGTCCTCTATACCAGCGAGTTTCAGATCTCGGCCGGAAGAACGACCTGGCTTGTGATGGAAGTGAGATAGCGGCGACCATGCAGGCCATGGGCGCCCGGGCCGCAGGAATGGAAGGAGACAGCCGTGGAGTTTGACCTGGTAACGCTGGAAAAGCCCGAAACCTACAATGTCATCCTGGGCCAAGCGCACTTTATCAAGACGGTGGAGGACCTACACGAGGCGCTGGTGGGCGCCGTGCCGGGCATTGGCTTTGGTCTGGCATTCTGCGAGGCCTCGGGCAAGTGCCTGATCCGCTCCAGCGGCACCGACGACGCCCTGGTAGAGTTGGCCGTGCGCAACGCGCAGGCGGTGGGCGCCGGGCACCTGTTTGTCATTGTGCTGGGCGAGGGCTTTTATCCGATCAATGTGCTCAACGCCATCAAGGCCGTGCCCGAGGTGTGCCGCATCTACTGCGCCACGGCCAATCCGCTGCAGGTCGTCATCGCCGAGACCGAGCAGGGCCGCGGTGTCATGGGCGTCATCGATGGCTTTGCGCCGCAAGGGGTCGAAGGCCCGGACGATGTCCAATGGCGCCACGATCTGCTCCGCACCATCGGCTACAAGCTCTAGCGCCCTTGTGAGGGACGGTGGCGCAGCAAGGGACACCGTCCCTCGAGATCTCAGTGGCTCTCTGGCGCCTCCCAGCGCTCGTCTCGATCGATCTGCCGCATAAAGGCCAGGTACTCGTCCTTGGTCATCGCCGGCTTGTGGGCGTCGATGATCTGACGGGCCTGCTGCGCCTCATCGACCAGCAGATCGACCAGGGTCATGGCCGCCGCCTTGGCGGGCGTGATGTACGCCAGCTCGGGATCGAGCGGCCTATAGTCGGCGCCGTGACCGGTACCGACAAAGCCCGCAGCCTGAGCCTCGATGGCGGGCATGATATGGCTGATATCGCCCATATCGGTCGAGCCCGCCATAAAGGTCGGGTCCCACCAAGCATCCTCGCCCACCAGCTCGACGGCGTTCTGGCGATAGACGGCGCCAAACTCCTCCCACACCAACCGAGGAAGATAGCCGGGCAGGGTGCGGATGCGCACCTGTGCGCCCAGCGCCATGGCACCCGCCCGCAGGCAGCGATCCACCTTTTCCGCGGCCTCGATGATGGCCTCCACCGAGGCGCCGCGCACATAGGTCTCCAGCCGGACGTCGGCAGGGATCACGTTGACCAGCTCGCCACCCCGGGTGATGATCGGGTGTACGCGGATATGATCGTCGTCTTGAAAGGTCTCACGGATGGCGTCGATGGCGTGCAGGGCCACGTTGGCCGCCTTGAGGGCGTTGACGCCGCGATGGGGGCTGCCGCCGGCATGGGCCGCCCGGCCCTGATAGGCGATCATCTTGACCACGCAGCCATTGGAAGGCCCAGCGACGCTCAGCTTGCCGGTCTCGCGGCTGGTCTGATGGGTCATGAACGCCATGTCCACGTCATCAAAGGCGCCCAGGCGCACCATCTCGGGTTTGCCACCCAGGAACTCGATCTTGCCCTGCTCTTTGAGGCTCAGCCGATAGGCGACCTCGACGTACTCTTCCGAGGGCACGGCCATCAGCGCCACGCGCCCCGCCAAGTGGGGCAGGATGCCGCTCTCCACCAGGCCATAGGCCACGGCGACCATGTTGGCGATCTGGGCATTGTGCCCGCAGGCATGGGCGGCGCCCGTCTCGGGATCGGCGTCGGGGTGGTTCCGCACCAGCACCGAGTCCAGCTCGCCCATGTAGGC
>SKRJ01000198.1 GCA_007118555.1 Anaerolineae bacterium
CGCAGCGTATAGGCGCCCTCGTCAAGCGCTCGCGCATCCCAACGGGCTATGACGCCGTCGCGCACCGGGGTATGCACGTTGTCGACTATGCGCTGCCACTCCACAGGATTGTGGCCGTACCCAAATTCGACATAGTAGTGGGCAAAGTCCGCCACCTCGGTGCTGCCGGTGACCAGCAGGATGATCGGCTCGCTGTGCGATGCGGCGCGGATGCTCACGTCCGAGGCATGGGTGTGCATGGTGCAGCTCTCGCGGGGCGGCGTGGCCAGGCCCTGCTGCTGCGCCCAGGCGTCCCACTCGGGCCCATAGTCGTGAAACACGCGGTACTCGACGGTGCCATGGGGACAGTGCTCTGTAGCCAGCAGCCCGCTGGCCGTGCAGATAGCCACCCGGCGGTGCACGCTGCATTCCTCCGGCTGTTGCTCCTCCAGAAAGAGCGACTTGACCGCCGCGGGGCAGAACTCGGTATGACGCTGCCCCGAGATGGGGCATACAGCGATCTCCACCAGGCCGGGGGGGCGCTCAAAGCCGGCGTTGGGCTGCCCGGCGAGGGCCTGCTCCATGAACGCCTTCCAGATCGGGGCCGCGCCGCGCGAGCCGGTAAGCCGGTTGGTGGGCGTGTTGTCATTGTTCCCCACCCAGACGCCGGTCACCAGGCGTGGCGTATAGCCGATGGTCCATCCATCGCGAAAGTCGTTGGTGGTGCCGGTCTTGACCGCCGCTGGAAACGAGAGCCTGAGAGCGCTGTCGGCGCCAAAGGCGCGGCTGCGGGCGTCATTGTCCGCCAGGATATCACTGATCAGATAGGCATGGCGCGCATCCACGGCCCGCGTCAGCGAGGGCTCCCGCGGCCCCACGACCACGTTGCCGGCATTGTCATGGATGAACAGGATATGGCGGGGATCGACCCGGGAGCCGCCATTGGCCAGGGCACCAAACGCGGTCGTCATCTCCAGCAGGGTAACCTCGCCGCCGCCCAGGGTCAGCGAAAGACCATAGTCGGGGCGAGTGAGCGAGTGAATACCCAGACGCTGGGACATCTCGAGCAACGCGGGCAGCCCGATCTGGTGCAGCGTCGACACGGCCGGGATATTGCGGGAGGAGGCCAACGCCGTGCGCACCGAGATCGGCCCCCAGAACTGATCATCAAAGTTCCTGGGGACATAGGGCGGGTTGGCCCCATCGGGAAAGGACTGCTCCAGATCCATGAGCATGGTAGAGGGGGCCCAGCCCCGTTCCAGGGCGGCCAGGTAGGTCAGCGCCTTGATGGTTGAGCCCGGCTGGCGCATGCGGACCGCCACATTGACCTGGCCATCGATGCTGGCATCGTGAAAATCGATGCTCCCGACCATGGCGAGAATCTCGCCGTTGTGGGGGTCCATGGCGACCAGGGCCGCGTTGTTGGCGTTGCGCTCGCGCAGGGCTGGGCTCTGCTCTTGGACGATGCGCTGCGCCCTGCGCTGCAGGTCCAGATCCAGCGTGGTATAGACGTGAAAGCCACTGCGGTAGAGGGCCTCGGGGCCATACTCGGCCTCGAGCTGGGCGCGCACATAGTCCACCCAGTGGGGTGCCTCGCTGTAGCCACCGGTGGGCCGGGGGCGCAGCGTCAGCGGGGTCTCCACCGCCTCGTCGAACTCGGCCTGGGTGATGCGCCCGTGGAGCCGCATCAGGCGCAGCACGGTGGTACGGCGTGCCAGGGTCGCTTCCGCATTGAGATAGGGATCGTAAAAGGAGGGCGCCTGAAGCATGCCAGCCAGCAGGGCCGCCTCGGGCAGCGTCAGTTCGCCGGGCTCCTTGCCAAAGTAGGTGTCCGATGCTGCGCCGATGCCATAGGCCAGATTGCCAAAGTAGACATCGTTCAGATAGACGGCGAGAATCTCCTCTTTCGAGTAGCGGCGGGTGAGCTCGGCGGCCAGAATGGCCTCTTTGATCTTGCGCTGCACCGTCTGCTCGGGGCTCAAGAAGGTGTTCTTGACCACTTGCTGTGTGATGGTGCTGGCGCCGCTGACGATCTCGCCCTGGCGCAGGTTGTCACGAAAGGCCCGGGCGATGGAAAACGGGTTGACGCCGGGGTTTGAAAAGAACGTCGCGTCCTCCGTGGCGATGACGGCATCGAGGAGCACGGGCGGCAGATCCTCATAGGCAATGACGGTGCGGCGCCCCCCGTGGGGATCAATGATCTCGTACAGCAGGCGGCCGTGGCGATCATAGATGCGCGTGGTCTGAAAGGGCGCCCGCCGGTCGTACATCTCTTGCGGGGAGGGCAGGTCGCGGGCAAAGTAGGCGTACACGCCCAGGCCCCCCGCCACGGCCACCAGTGCCAGCAGCACGAGCGACACCAGCCCCAAGACCAGGCCCCGCCCCAGCAGGGCGTGCCATTTGTCGGGCTCTGGCGGTTCTGGCGTGTGCGCCGGGGGGTACTGCCTGTTGTCCCTGTTGTAGGGCGAGTTGGGCCTATAGCCGGACCTCTTGCGGAAACGTCTTCTGCTCATTGGTTGTTCCTCGCGCCAAGGGCCTGGCGCAGTTCAGGGTATGGGCGGATGGACCCATTCTGGAGGGCCCAGATGCCGGTGGCAAAACGCTGAACAAAGTAACGATCGTGTACCACAGCCAGCACGGTGCCATCGAAATCGGCCAAAGCATCCTCGAAACGCTCCCTGGAGGCGATATCCAGGTGGTTGATGGGCTCGTCGAGCAACAGCAGGTTGCAGCCTTGGAGCACCAGCAGCCCCAGTGCGAGACGCGCCCGCTCCCCATAGCTGAGTTCGCCTACGGGCGTAAAGACATCATCGCCGCTGAACAGATAATAGTGCAGGAAACGACGGGCATCGGTCTCGGACAGGCTGGCGGTTCGCTGTACGGTCTCTAGCGCGTCACGGTCAGGCGCCAGCGTTTCTTGCTCCTGGGCCAGGTACCCGATCTTGACGTTGCTGCCCACGCGGATCCGGCCGGCGGTGGCCTCCTGTTCGCCCATGATCAGGCGCAGGAGCGTGGTCTTGCCGGTGCCGTTGGGCCCCACCAGGGCGATGCGCTCGCCCCGACGCAGCACCAGGTCCACGTCGCGGAACAGGCAGCGCTCGCCATAGGCCTTGGCCAGCCCCTCGAGGACCAGGACATCCTGCCCGCTGGGCGGAGTATTCACAAACTCGAGCTTCATCTCCCAGCTCTGCCGGGGCTTTTCCAAAAGATCCTCCGATTCCAGCATGCGCTCCAGCCGGCGCTGGCGCATGACGCCCTGGCGAGCGACCTTTTTGGCTTGCTTGCGATAGTGGAAATCGATGGTCTCGTTCTCGATGC
>SKRJ01000055.1 GCA_007118555.1 Anaerolineae bacterium
CCCACAAAGATGCTATCGTGGGTAAAGACATAGATGACGTGGTTGTCCATGAGGCTCGCCAGGCGCAGGGCTGGCCGCAAATAGTCGGCAAACACCAGGAAGGTGGCCCCAAAGGGGATGAACCCGCCATAGGCCGAGATGCCGCTGAGGATGCCGGTCATGGCATGCTCGCGCACGCCAAAGTGAAAGTTGCGCCCCTCAAAGCTATCGGAGGAAATCGAGTCGTACTCTTTCATCAGCGTCGAGGTAGAGGGCGCCAGGTCGGCCGAGCCCCCCACCAGATTGGGCACGATCTCGGCCAAATGCTGGATCACCTCGCCGCTCAGGCGACGGGTGGCCTGGTCGTCGGTCGGTACGACGTCGAGAAGCTGCTGCTCCAGGTCCTCGGGCAGGGCCTTGGTCATATACGCGTCATAGGTGGCGGCCAACTCGGGGTTTGCCTCACGCCAAGCCTCGTAGCGATGCTGCCAGTCGGCATAGGCCTCCTGCTGCTCCTCGACGCGCTGGTTACACAGCTCGGCCACCTTGCCGGGAATGAGGAAACGGGGCACCTGGGGCCAGCCCAGGTTGTCCTTGGTGGCCTCGAGCTCCTTGGCGCCCAGGGGCTCGCCGTGGGCACTGGCCGAGTCCTGCTTGCCCGGGCTGCCATAGCCGATGTGCGTCCGGGCGACGATCAGCGTGGGACGCTTGGTGTCGGACTTGGCCAACTCCAGGGCCTCGTTGGCCTCGTTGGCATTGTGCCCATCAATGTGCAGCACCTGCCAGTGGTAGGCCTCGAACCGCTTGCCCGGATCTTCGGTAAAGGCCAGATCAGTATGGCCCTCGATGGTGGTCTTGTTGTCATCGTAGAAATAGATCAGGTTGCCCAAGCCGAGATGGCCCGCCAGAGAAGCGGCCTCGGAGGCAATCCCCTCCATGAGATCGCCATCGCTGACGATGCCATAGACAAAGTGATCAAAGATCGGGTGCTCGGGAGTGTTAAAGCGGGCTGCCGTCATCTTGCTGGCGATGGCCACGCCCACGCCGTTGGCAAAGCCCTGCCCCAGGGGGCCGGTGGTCGTCTCGATGCCGGGCGCGCATTCACACTCGGGATGGCCGGGGGTGCGACTGCCGAACTGGCGAAAATTCTTGATCTCTTCCATCGGCATGTCATAGCCAAAGAGATGCAGCAGGCTGTAGAGCAGCATCGAGCCGTGGCCTGCCGAAAGGAGAAAGCGATCACGATTGGGCCAGTGAGGATCCATGGGGTTGAAACGCATATGCTCGAGCCAGAGGGCCAGGGCATAGTCCGCCGCCCCCATGGGCAGGCCCGGGTGCCCCGATTGCGCCTCTTCGACGGCGTCGGCGGCCAGCATCCGGATCGTATTGGCTGCGAGCTCACGCAGTGCGGGATCGATATTCTTGGGCATCGCCATCACTCCTGTCTGGTTGCATCATGGATTCTGCGGCGCGACTGCGCGCTCCATTTCATTCTACATGGCTGTCCAAGACGCCGCAAGCTATTCCTGGAGCGAATCGGCCGGGGCGCAATCGAGAATGCGGGCGTCGTTGGTGGCCACGATGAAATGGCCCGGCGGCGCCACCAGGAACCGCTCCGGGTCCCAGCGCCCCTCGATTAGATCCCGCAACAAAAGCAGGCTGCCCTCCAACTCCTCAAAGCGCCACGAGCGCCGCTCGGCCACCTCCCGCACCTGCTCGCGATAGTCCGGCAGGGGCATGTCCGCGTTTTCAACATAGGCGGCCCGGCTATAGTGTTTCTGCCAGGCGCCCATGACCTCCATGAGATAGTCGGCATTGTCCTGCCCGTACTTGGCCACATACTCTTCATAGGTGGCCTGCAAGGCGTCCTCATCGGCCATGGAACCCAGCGCCACGTTCTGGCCCCCATCGTCGCTGCCGCGTTCGATATAGTCGGCGACATACCAGTAGGTGCCGGGCGTCTCGCGGAACTCGGTCGCGTAGCGCTCGGCCGAGCCCAGGAACAGGGCGATGCAATCGTGGGTGCGGGGCGCCACCAGCCGGAGCTCCTGCGAGACGAGCCCGGCGATCGAGTTGCTGCACAGGCCATAGCCCAGCAGGATGGCGTCATACCGCTCGGCCGGTACGGCGTCGATGCTGGCCTGCAACTGCCGGCGCAAGTCGTCCGGCTCGTTGTGCAGGCCCTTGTTGATCAGCTCGATGTCTACCACGTGAGGTGTCAGCGCCGCCGCATAGTAGGCCTGGCGGGCCAACACCTCACAGGCGATCAGCTTGAGGCGCATAAGCGGCCTCCTTTTCGTGATCTAGTTGTACACAGCAGAGGCGGCGGCCAGCGCCTCGTCGACGCGCTCGTTCTTGAGGAGGTCGCCCAAGGCGGCCAGCAGCAACATGACGCTGGAGCGCTGGGAGGCATAACCCATGAGGCCCACGCGCCAGACCTTGCCGGCGAGCTGGCCCAGGCCGCCACCGATCTCGATGCCATAGTCGTTGAGCAGGCTGGCCCTCACGGCCGCCTCGTTGATGCCCTCGGGGATCTGCAGCGTGGTCAGCGACGGCAGGCGCATACCGGGGTCCTCCACCGCGGGCTCGAGGCCCATGGCCTGGGCGCCCGAGAGGAGCGCCTGCTGGTTGCGCCGATGCCGGGCAAAGCGCGCCTCCAGCCCCTCTTCGTGAATCATCAACAGGGCCTCGCGCAGGGCATAGGTCATGTTGATCATGCCCGTCTGATGGTAGGCCCGCTCCGAGCCCCAGTAGCGCCAGATCTGGCCAATGTCCAGGTAAAAGCTCTGCACCGGCGTCTTGCGCGCCTGATAAGCCTCGACGGCCGCCGGGCTAAAGGTGATGGGCGCCAGGCTGGGGGGCGCGCCCAGGCATTTCTGCGTGCCACTGTAGGCGATATCGATGTTGCGGGCATCTACACCCACGGAAACGCCGCCCAGAGAGGTGACACAGTCCACCAGGAACAGAGCACCTGCCTCGCGGGCCAGCGCACTGATCTCGTCCAGCGGCTGCAGCACGCCCGTGGAGGTCTCGGCGTGCACAATGCCGATCAGCTTGGGCTGCACCGACTGCAGAGCCTCGCGCACCAGCTCGGTCGGCACGGCGGTGCCCCATTCGACGTCGATGCGGGTGACCTCTGCGCCGCAGCGCTCGGCCACGTTGGCCATCCGATCACCAAAGACACCGGCCACACACACCAGCACCGGGTCGCCCGGTTCCAGCACGTTGATGAGCGCCGCCTCCATGCCCGCCATACCGGTGCCGGGCACGCAAAAGGTCCATTCGTTCTCGGTTTCGAACACCTCGCGCAACA
>SKRJ01000418.1 GCA_007118555.1 Anaerolineae bacterium
AGCTTGTCGGCGTCGGTCAGAACGGTGCGTGCGTCATGGCCCAGCAGGCTGCCGGCATGCACGCCCGCAAAAGGCACCCAGGGCACCGCCGGGGTGTCCCGGTGGCGCAGAGCATCCAAGAGCAGATCGCGGCCACGATAAGAGTCGCGTGAGGACGATGACATGCTATATACCTCGCTTGGGGTATCGGACCGGCCACGTATCGAGCTTGGTCGATTCATCCAGTAGCATTCGCCTCAGAGGCACTGCATGCAGAATCGTACCATAATCACACGTTCGGTCAAGCAACTGTGCGACTCACCGTGCCTGTCGGCGCAAGAAAAAGGCGCATACAAATCGCCAATTCGGGCTCGTTGCCAGCGGGCCCCATCTGCGGTACACTAGGAAACGAGACCTACCCATTCCAGAACTGACATCCAGGTGGCCTGCCCTGCCCTGGCTGCGGCCAGGCACGACCGGCGGCGCCAACCTGGTAGGAGATCCGCATATGCCTGTCGTACGCAACTGGATCCAGAACTATTCCAAGCGGCGCATGAACGCGCGGAACGCGCTCAAGCAGATCAAGAGCGGCAGCCGTGTCTTTCTCAGCCCCGGGTGCGCCGAGCCCCAGCATCTGCTCGAGACCCTGGTCGAGCTGGGCGGCCAGGAGCGCACGCTCCACGATGTCGAGATCGTGCACATGCTCACCGTCGGATCGGCGCCGCACGCCAGCAAGCGCTATGACCAGAATTTCCGCCACAACTCGCTGTTTGTCGGCCCTGGCGTGCGCTCTGCGGTATATGAGGGTCTGGCCGACTATACCCCCATCTTTCTTTCCGAGATTCCCGAGCTGTTCTATAGCGGCCGCATGCCCCTGGATGTTGCGCTGATCCAGGTGACCCCGCCCGATCGCTTTGGCTTTTGCTCGCTGGGCGTGTCGGTAGAGGCGGTCAAGGCGGCGGCCGAGTCCGCCGAGCTGGTCATTGCCCAGATCAACCCGCAGATGCCCCGCACCCTGGGTGACAGCTTTATCCATGTCGAGGATATCGACGTGGTGGTGGAGCATGAGGAGCCCCTGCTGGAGATGGCCATCTCTGAGCCGGACGAGATCTCGCTGTCCATCGCCCGGCACGTCACGCGCCTGATCGAGAACGGCTCCACCATCCAGGCAGGCATCGGTCGCATCCCCAACGCGGTGCTGTACGGTCTGTCGGAGAAGCAGAACCTGGGCGTGCACACGGAAATGTTCTCCGATGGGCTGATCGACCTGATCGAGTCCGGGGTGGTCAACAACTCGCAAAAGACGTTTCATCCGGGCAAGGTGCTGGCCACGTTCTGCGTGGGCACGCGCCGCCTGTATGACTATGTGGACAACAACCCGATGTTCGAGTTCCGCACCGTGGACTATAACTCGTCTCCGGTGAACATTGCCCGCAACCACCGCATGGTGGCCATCAACACCGCGCTGCAGGTGGACATGACCGGACAGGTGGGCGCGGACTCGTTGGGCTATCGCATCTATAGCGGTATCGGCGGGCAGGCCGACTTTATGCGCGGCGCGGCGCTGGCCCCCCAGGGCAAGCCGATCATCGCGCTGCCCTCGACGGCCCGCGGTGGCACGGTCTCTCGCATCGTGCCGCATCTGAGCGAAGGGGCCGGGGTCGTTACGACGAGGGGCGACGTGCACTATGTGGTGACCGAGTTTGGCGTGGCATATCTGCATGGCAAAAGCCTGCGCGAACGCGCCACGGCTCTGATTCAGATCGCCCATCCCAAGTTCCGCGAGGAGCTGACCCGCCTGGCCCGAGAGCATCGCTATATCTTTGAGGATCAAAAGAGCCCGGTCAAGGGCGTCTATCCCGTCGAGCTGGAGCACACCGAGCAGTTCGGTGGCGACGAGATCTTTTTCCGGCCCGTCAAGGCCAGCGATGAGCGGCTCTTTCAAGAGTATCTGTACGACCTCTCGGAGCGATCGGCCTATCTGCGCTTTTTCGAGCGGCGCAAGGCGTTCCCGCGCGAGCTGGCCGAGTCGCTGGTGACGGTGGACTATGAGGAGAACCTGGGCATCGTCGGCACGCTGGGCACCTCGGACACCGCGCCCATAATTGCCGCGGCCCACTGGATGCTGGACACCAACGAGAACATGGCCGAGGTGGCCTTTTCCGTCGCTGACCGGTTCCAGCGGCGCGGCATTGGCGCCCACCTGTTTCGTTTCCTGGTGCGGTTGGCCCGCGAGCGCGGCATTCGCGGATTCAAGGCCACGGTCATGTCGCAGAACCTCGGCATGCGACGCATCTTTGAGCGCAGCGGCTATGTCCTGCGTACCGCGTATGATGCGGGCGTCATCACCCTCTCGCTGCGGTTCGATGAGCGTGTGAGCGAGGCGGAACCTACGGTTGCCGGAGCATAAGGAACGCCATGGCTGAAACGAGTTTCCCCAGAACCATTTTTGTGCTTGGCACGGCCCGCGACGTCGGCAAGACCGTGACCTGCCTGGGCCTGATCGGCAAGCTCCTCTCGGAAGAGGAGGGCTATGCGCCAGAAGAGATCGGCTATATCAAGCCCGTCGGGCAGCAAACCCTCACCGTCATGGACGATGACGGCACGCCGGTCGAGGCCGACAAGGATGCCGTGGTGCTCATCTCGCTCATGGGGGTGGGCAATGTGGGTTATCGTTACCTGAGCCCTGTGATCTGGCAGGGCGGCCTGACCACATCGTTCATCCGCGACAGCATGCAGGGCGACCCCCTCGAGGGGCGCGATGCCTTTATGGCGCGTATCCGTGAGGCATATACGCTGGTGGCCAAGGACCGGCGGGTGGTGATCGTCGAGGGCACGGGGCAGCCAGGCGTGGGCTCGGTGGCGGGCATCAGCAATGGCGACGTGATCAACATGCTGCGCGAGATGGGCGTGCCCGTCACCGTCATGTTGGTCACCCGCGGCGGCATCGGCGCCACCATCGACGAGGTCTTTCCCTATTTCATGAGCCTCGACCATATGAACGTCAAGATCGATGGGCTGGTGATCAACAACGTCTTTCCGGACAAGATCGACAGGATTCGCGAGGTGCTGGAGGGCTATTATGAGCACATCTTTGGCCCCCTCTATTGCCAGCATCTGGACCAGCCCTTTCCGCCGATCATCGGATTTGTGCCCTCGATCCCCGAGCTCGAGCTGCCCACCATGCGCCTCATCGCCCAGCACTTTGGCTCGAGCCGCGACAACTCTTTGGAGATCCTGACGCCGGAGCGATTCGAGGATCAGGCGAGCCGTCTGATCCGCAGCGTCAAGGTGGTGAATCTGCGCTATG
>SKRJ01000253.1 GCA_007118555.1 Anaerolineae bacterium
CACCACGCGCCCCCCCTCGCCCACCAGATAGCCCGCGGTATCGCCCATGAGCATCTCGTGGGGCAGACGATCCATCGTGTCGTTGAGAGACAGCATGGCCGAGTGAGGCTGCATCAGATCCGCGACGATGCGCCCATCCAGCATCTGCTCCAGGCTGGCCTTGCTGTGGGCTGCGCGCGCCGATTGGTGAAGCGACAGCCCTATCAGCGCCGCGAGCATGCCGACGTCGAGCTGGTCGCGCACGACCAGCAGCACACCGGCGCTCATGATCAGGATCCCCAGCCACTGGCCCATGCGGGCGGCCCATCGCGTCGCCTTCTTGGGACTGCCCGTGACGGCCCACAAGGCGGCGCGTAGAACGCGCCCTCCATCCAGGGGCAGGCCGGGCAACAGGTTGAACAGGCCCAGACCGATATTGATGACCTGCATCACCCGAGCGGGGGCCGCCAGCAGGGGGTACCTGTCCCGCGTCAGGGTGAACAGCAGGCCAAACAGGATGCCGATGCCCACCGTCAGAGCGGGGCCCACCAGCGCCGTAAGCAGCTCGTCACGCGGCCGTTTTGGCGGCGAGTCCACCTCGGCCAGCCCGCCAAAAAAGTGCAGCGTGACCTGACGTACCTCTGTGCCCTGGGCGCGTGACACCAGGGCGTGCCCCATCTCGTGCAGGAGGACGGTGGCGAAAAAGAGCAGGGTGGTTGCTGCGCCGAGGACCCAGTAGAGGGTGGGCGATACCTCGATCACGGTGGGCAGATAGGCGTCGGCCACGATCCAGCTCATGCCGCCAAAGACGAGCAGCCAGCTCGGCGCAATACGCAAAGGTATGCCGGCGATGCGACCGATTCCAAGCCCCTTGGCTCGCATGTGAGATTTGCTCCTAATACGGGTAAAGGTGACTCTATTCTAGATGCAGAGACCTGCCTTGGCAATTGCTTGTCATAAGAGAATTAAAAAGTATCTTGACAGGCAAGCTAATGTTTAGTATGATGCTCCCAAACAGAAGGGAGGTCCGTCATGCTTCAGAAGAACGAAATGGCACCAGATTTTACATTGGATTCGGATCAGGGAGAGCCGTTTACCCTGTCTGACCACCGGGGAAAAAAGATCGTGCTGTACTTTTATCCCCGGGACGACACCAGCGGCTGCACAAAGGAAGCCTGCAGCTTTCGCGACAGTCACGCGCAGTTCACCATGAAGGGCGCCGTGGTGGTGGGGGTGAGCCCTGACCCTGTCGAGTCCCACACCAAGTTTCGCGCCAAATACGCTCTGCCCTTTTATCTGCTGAGCGACCCGGATCACAGCGTCGCCGAGCAGTATGGCGCCTGGGGTGAGAAAAAGGCCTTTGGAAAGACCTCCGAGGGGATCCTGCGTACCACCTACATCATTGATGAAGAGGGCAAGATCGCCAAGGTCTTTCCCAAGGTCAAGCCAGAGGACCATGCAGAAGAGGTACTGGCCGAACTGTAATTGGCTCCTTCCCATCGGGTAAACGAAACCGCGCGAGAGTCCTACGAGGATCTCGCGCGGTTGTTTCATCACGGGATCATGCGAGTTACGCGATTCAGGCCGTCAGCGCCTCGGTCTCTTCCTCTTCGTCCGGATGCGCAAAGCGTGACAGGAAGGTGCCGATCTCGAACAAGAGCACCAACGGGATCATCAGGATGAACATGTTGATGGGGTCATGGCTTGGCGTGACGATGGCGGCTACGATAGAGCTCACCAGGATGGCCCAGCGACGGGACCCCGCAAGCTGCTTGTGCGTGACGATATTGAGCTTGGCCAGGAAGAAAATCACGAGCGGCATCTGGAACAGAATGCCCATCCAGAACATGACGAATGTCACAAAGCTCACATAGTTGTGCAGCGTCCAGCGGTTCTCGACGATACGGACCAAAAAGCTCTGCATGAACATCACCATGCCAGGAATCATGACCAGCAGGGCGAATGTTACGCCGGTGGCAAAACACACCGTCGCCCCGGGAATCAGGATGTTCAGGTACTTTTTTTCATGCTCCAACAGGGCTGGCAGCAAAAAGCGGATGCCCTGGTATACAATGACCGGCATGGCCATAGTTACACCCAGGATCAACATCACCCGCATATAGACCAGGATTGTCTCTGTAGGCGTAATGGCCTGCAGCAGGACATCGCCGAGGGGCCTATTGATGATCAACAACACCGGCTCGACGAGTACCCAACTGAGGGAGGTCGTAATGACCAGAGCCAGCACGGCCTTGATGAGACGCGAGCGCAACTCGAGAAGGTGTTCCATCAAGGACATTTCTTGATCTATGTGCATTATTTCTCCTCCTTTCCGTCCTCAGTTTGGGGGCCACTCATGACCTCAGCGGGCTCAGCTTTGGCGGCTCTGGAGGAGCCGTTGTCCTTTTGCGCCTCCTCCGAGGCAAAAGGATCCTCCATGAGCTCGGGACCATCCAAAACCATGGGCTCGATCTCATCATCCTCGCCGACCAGTTCTACCGAGATCTCGATCGCCTCGGCATCGGGGCTCAGATCCCGAACGATCTCGGGTGTGGGCACCTCTTGGATCGATTCGGGCTCGGACTGCAGCTCAACAGGGGTTGCCTCAGGGGCGGTGGGCCGCTCCTGTGCCTGCTGTTGCTCGCGCCGCTGCTGCTGATTCTGCAGGGTCTGTTGCTGCCGCTCCTGGCGGGCAGCCTGGAAGCGGGCCATGGCGTCATCACCAGCAGCCGCCCCGGTGGGCAGGTTGTAGGCAGGGCGGGCGCCACGAGGCGCCTTGGGCTGCCCCGTCTCCAGCGGTGCAGACAGGGTGTCTTCTAGCTCAGAGAGACTCTCCTCCACATCCTTGAATTCGCTCAGATCACGCTGGAACTCGTTCAGCTCACCGCGAATATCGTTGATCTCCATATCAAAGGCGTCACGAAACTCACGGGTGATGCCACTGGTCTCGGCGCGGAACTTGGCGAGCCATCGCCCAAGATCGCCCGCGAACTCGACCATCTTTTCCGGACCGAGCACGATGGTGGCCAGGACCAGAATCACGACCAGCTCGAGCATACCTATTCCAAACATCGGCTAAAAAGGCCTCCTTCCGGACAAGACAACGCTTGTGAGCGAGCCCGGAACGTGCTAACTGTCACCGGTGGCTTTGGTGGGCTTGAGCGCGATGCCATGGGCAGCCACCAGACTATTTCTCTGATTCAGCAAGGTGCCAAGGACGCCGTTGACAAAGCGGCCTGAGCTCTCGCTGCCAAACAACTTGGCAAGCTCTACGGCCTCGTTGATGGCAACTTTGGGAG
>SKRJ01000446.1 GCA_007118555.1 Anaerolineae bacterium
ATCTGCAACATGACGCTTTCGGCCTCGGATGCAGAGAGGTGCTCGCGCTCCAGCGCCCGTCCGATGGCGGTGGGCAGCGTGAGGGACGTGGTTGCGTCGGCGACCGGCTCGGCGTCTGCGGCCGACAGGGCCAGCAGGTTGCGCAGCATGCGTTTGCCTTCGGTGGTCAGGATCGACTCGGGGTGGAACTGGACGCCCAGCGTCGGCGCCTCGCGGTGAGCGATGCCCATGATGACGCCGTCGGTGCTGCGGGCGGTCACCTGCAGTCCCTCTGGCAGGGGCTCGCGCACCACCAGCGAGTGATAGCGGGTGGCGTCGAACGTCGTCGAGATGCCACGAAAGAGCGGGCCGCCCTGGTGCATGATGCGCGAGACCTTGCCATGCACCGGCTCGTCGCCCCGGTCGACGGTGCCGCCAAAGACGTGGGCGATGCACTGGTGCCCCAGGCAGACGCCCAGGATCGGGATGCGCCCGTGCAGGCGGCGGATCGCCTCGTTCGAGATGCCGGCGTCGCGCTCGGGGGTGCCGGGGCCGGGCGAGATGATCAGGTGCGTGGGCCCCAGGCGCTCCAGCTCGTCGACGGTGATGGCGTCGTTGCGATAGACCTGCACGTCGGCGCCCAGCTCGCCCAGGTATTGGACCAGATTGTAGGTAAACGAGTCATAGTTGTCGATGACGACGATCATGATCTTGCTCCATTCTCTCGTGCCTCTTGCTCGGCCAGGGCCAGGGCTCTGGAAAGAGCGCGCAGCTTGTTCTCGGTCTCGTGGTACTCCGTGGTGGGGTCCGAGTCGGCGACGATGCCGGCCCCGGCCTGCAGGTACACGTCGTCGCCGCGCATGACGATGGTCCGGATCGTGATGCAGGTGTCCATGTTGCCCGAGTAGCCGAAATAGCCCACAGCGCCGGCATAGGGGCCGCGAGCCTCGGGCTCGAGCTCGTCGATGATCTCCATGGCGCGCACCTTGGGTGCGCCGGAGACGGTGCCCGCCGGAAAGCTGGCCGCCAGCACGTCAAAGGCGTCCTGGCCCTCGGCCAACTGGCCCTGGACGTCCGAGACAATGTGCATGACATGCGAGTAGCGCTCCACGCCCATCATCAGCGGCGTGTGGACCGTGCCATACTCGCAGACGCGGCCCAGGTCGTTGCGGGCCAGGTCCACCAGCATCACGTGCTCGGCACGCTCCTTGGGGTCGGCCAGCAGGTCGGCCTCCAGGGCGCGATCCTCGGCCTCGGTGGCGCCGCGCGGGCGGGTGCCCGCCAGGGGCCGCGACTCGACCACGCCGTCCTCTACGCGGACCAGCACCTCCGGCGAGGAGCCGATCAGCCGCAGGCCGTCGGGCAACTCGAGATAGAACATGTAGGGCGAGGGGTTGACGCGGCGCAGGGCGCGATAGATGTCATAGGGCTGGGCGTGGGTGCGCCGATGCATGCGCCGCGAGAGGACCACCTGAAAGATATCGCCCGCGGCGATATGCTCCTTGGCCTGACGCACCGCCTCCTCAAAGGCGGGCTGGTCAAAGGCCGAGATGAACGGGGCGTCGGCGAGTTGCGTCGCATGCTCGGACTGGTACTGGTTGGGCAGGGGGCGGTTCAGGCGTGCGACGATCTCGTCGATGGCGGCGACCGCCTCTTGCTCCGAGGCGCGCTCCGAGTCGGCGGGTCGGCGGTGGGCAATAACCACCAGGCGATGGCGCAGGTGGTCATAGGCCACCAGCCGGTCGCAGAGCAGGAACGCGGCATCGGGCAGGCCCAGGGTGTCGGCCGGGCGGTTGGGGAGCTGCTCAAAGCTGCGCACCAGGTCATAGCTCATGAACCCGATGGCGCCGCCGGTAAAGCGGGGCAGGCCCTCGGGCATCTCGCCACGGTACGTGGGCAGGTTCTGGCGCAGCACGTCGAGCACGTGACCCTGCGCCGGGTCGAACGATTGCCAGCGGCCCTCCTCCTCGAGCACGATGCGGTCCGGCCAGGCGCGCAACAGGGCGCGGGGGTGCGTCCCGATGAACGAGTAGCGCCCCATGTGCTCGCCGCCCTCGACGGACTCGAGCAGAAAGGAGGCGCCCAGCCCCCGCAGCTTGGCATAGATCGAGATGGGCGTGTCCATGTCGGCCGGCAGCTCGCGTACCACCGGCTCCAGAATGCGTTCCTCAACTCTTGTTTCCACGTGCATGTTGACCTCCCCGTGTCATGGGCGATCGCTGTTGAACTGACAACAAAAAAAGCTCCTCGCCACACTGCGGCATATACCACAGTGGGGCGAGGAGCCTGTAGCTCCACACGGTGCCACCCACCTTGTTGACCGAAACAAAAAACACCCCAAGATGGGGTGAATAGCTGGCCAACCTCTCTTGTCAGATACGGGGCGCACATCGCGCGCGGGGATGTGAACCCGATATCCTGCGCTCTGCTAACGGGGCGCGCTTCCGGTGCGGACTAGTAGCATGCCCGTACGTTGTACGGGGCCGTGGTTACACGGCTTGCGTTCGGCGCACAGCTCGCGGGGCCATTCGACCGCGCCGTAGGCATCGGGCTCTCACCTTACCCCGACTCTCTGAGCCTCATTACGCGGTCTACTCTACCCGGTCATCGCTTTTGTCTCGCATTCGATTGGGACAAGCATAGGCGAAAACGGCAGAGATGCAAATGGGCAGAATGCGTGTATGTATCGATGCGGGTCCGCTTTTTGACAGCGACCGCCACTGACGCTAAGATCGTGCGAGGGTATACTGCAATGCACTGGAAATGGGTTCGCGAGTGGTTCGAGCGCGGCTGGCGCCGACTGGGCGCGCGCGAGTTGGGCGCCGTCTTTAGCGTGGCGTTGGCCCTCTTGCTGGGGCTCCTTGCGCGGCAGGGTTGGCAGGGGCAGGTCGATCCGGGGGCCTATACCCCCATAGCGCCCTATGAGGTGCAGGCGCCCGCCACAGAGACGCCGCCGCCCAGTCCGACGCTGACGCCAGCCCCCGAGCTTAGTCCCACGCCGACGGCCTTGGTGGAACCAACGCTGGAGCCTACGGTGACGCCCGAACCCACAGCGGTCCCCGAAGCTACGGCGGAGCCCGAGCCAACGGCATTGCCCACATCGACGCCCGAGCCCACCGCCACGCCGCGCCCGCTGCCGACACCCGATGGCGTAGATCGCACCGTCCAGGTCCCTATCCTGATGTACCACTATATCTCCGAGCCTCCCCCTGGTGCAGGCGCCGTGCGGAGGGACCTGTCTGTGGCGCCCGAGCAGTTCGAGGCCCATTTGCGCTACTTGCAGGAGCAGGGCTACAC
>SKRJ01000012.1 GCA_007118555.1 Anaerolineae bacterium
CAAACTGCCCCCTGTCTTTGAGCGCCTCTACGATGTTGAACTTGTGCTCGGGGCTCACCCGGGCATAGACCGAGACCTCGTCGACCACCTCTTCCAGCTCTTGCACTGACATGCGCTCCAGATCGACACCCGTGAGGACCCTGTGATGCGACTCGTCGCCATCTACGATGCCCAGGTCGCGAGCGATATAAAGGGCGGTGAGGGGATGATCGCCGGTGATCATCACGGGACGGATACCGGCCGTGCGGCAATCGGCGACGGCCTGACGCACCTCGCGGCGCGGCGGATCGATCATGCCTGTCATGCCCACAAAGATGAGCTCCTGCTCGACAGTGTCCTCATTGACCTTCTCTGGCAACGCTGGCAAGGGCCGGATGGCCGCGCCCAGGACTCGCATGCCATTGTTGGCCAGCTTGTCGTTGGCGGTCTGGATGCGCTGGCGCCAATGATCATCCAGGGGCTTGATCTCGCCGTTGTCCCACACGCGATCCGAGACGTTCAGCAGCGAATCCACCGCCCCCTTGGCAAAGGCCATGAACGGCGCCTCGGGAAGAGACTCGATCAGCTGTCCTACAGCGTCACTGTTCGGGCCGTCGCTGGAAGCAGGTACGCTGTGGATCGATGTCATGCGCTTGCGTTCGGATGTAAAAGGCACCTCGCGCACACGCGGCATGTGCGCTTCTAGCTGCGCTTTCCAGAGGCCCATGCGTGCCGCGACCACCACCAGCGCGCCCTCGGTAGGGTCGCCTACGGCATGGTACCCGTCCTCGCCGTTCGAGTTGGGCTCCAGAACGGCGTCATTGGCGAGGGCGACATCGGCCAACAGGAGGGCGATGCTGGGTTCGGGCGAGCCCAGGGGGGCGTCATCCGGGCGAATCAGGGCGCTGGAATGTTGGAGGCGCGCCGTCAGGTCGATGGACGAGCCCGCCACGTCCACGGCGGTGACGGTCATGCGGTTCTCGGTGAGCGTCCCGGTCTTGTCAGAGCAGATGACGGTGACCGAGCCCAGCGTCTCGACCGCCGGCAATCTGCGGATCAGGGCGCGGCGCCGCACCATGCGTTGCGCGCCGAGGGCCAGCGAGATGGTGACGACAGCGGGCAGCCCCTCTGGCACGGCGGCAACCGCCAGGCTCACGGCGGTCAAAAACATGAGCTGGATCGGCTCGCCGCGCCAGACCCCGATGGCGAACACGATGGTGACAATGACCAGGGCGCCAAGGGCCAGCAGCTTGCCAAGCTCGGCCATGCGCCGCTGCAACGGCGTGGTCTCTTCCGTTACTTCTTGCAGGAGATTGGCGATGTGCCCCAGTTCGGTACGCATGCCGGTGCCTGCGACAACGGCTGTCCCGCGACCATACACGGCGGTGGTGCCCATATAGACCATGTTGAGCCGATCCCCAATGGGGGCATTCTCATCAGGGATGGGCTGCTCGCTCTTTTCGACCGGCACCGACTCGCCGGTGAGGGCGGCCTCCTCAATACGCAGGTTGGCCGACTCGATGACACGCCCATCGGCGGGGATGCGCAGGCCGGCATCCATCAAAAAGACGTCGCCAGGAACGAGCTCGGTCGCCGGAATCTCGCGGATCTGCCCATCGCGGCGTACACGCACGATAGAGATGGCCATCTGCTTGAGAGCGGCCATCGCTCGTTCTGCCTTGTACTCTTGCGTAAAGCCGAGAGCGGCATTGAGGACGACGATGATCATGATCATGATCGCATCCAGATAGTCGCCCTCATGGCCAAAGATGGCCAGGCCAAGAGAGATCGCCGCTGCGACCAGCAGCACAATGACCATGATCTCGGTGAACTGTCCCAAAAAGATCAGGAGGGGACTACGCCCGGGGCGTTCCTCGAGTTGGTTGGGACCATACTGCTCAAGGCGACGTGCGGCCTCGTCGCTGCTCAATCCCTGAGGGGTGGTCTCCAGATCCTGTAATGTGTCCTCGATGCGCAAGGTGTGCCAGACAGCCATACACGCTCCTTCTGTAAGAGCACAGGGATCCATAATGGGACAGGTGCCGAGCGGCTTTCGCCCATGGATCTGCGTCCGTACGCAAATACTTGACTGTACAATTGTACGCGAAAAGACGCAGCATCCAACTGATCAGGGCGATGCAAGTCAGAGGGGCTAGAAGCTTGGATGGGGCTCGCTCTGCAGCAGCCGGCCTTGTTGCCAACAGAGGCCTCTCGCCACCCCGTCCACGCCCAGCAGGGAGAACAGGGTGCGCTGAAAAGCCACCGGATCGCCGGTGGTCGCAAAGACTGTATCAGGCACCGAATCGGCGGATGCAGCAGCCATGAGGCCATGGGCTGCCAGGACGCGGCTCGTCTGACGCGCAACGGCATCGCTGGGCTCGAGCAATTGGACCTGGGGGCCCAGAATCTTGCGCAGCATCGGCATCACAAAGGGGTAATGGGTGCATCCCAGCACGAGCACATCGGCCCTGGCCGCGATGATGGGGGCGAGGCAGCCCCTCAGGAGCGCCTCGGTGTCGGGCGAGCTCGTATGTCCGGCCTCGATCTGCTCCACCAGGCCGGGGCAGGCCTGGGCGATGACCTTGACGTCCGACGCAAACTGCTCATGGACCTGGCGGTACAGGTCGCCGTCGATGGTGGCCTGGGTCGCCAGCACGCCCACGGCCCGTTGTCGCGAGAGGCCCACGGCCGACTTGAGAGCCGGTACCATACCGACGATCGGCGTGTCCACGAGGTGGGCACGCAGGGCAGCCAGCGCGCTCGCCGAGGCCGTGTTGCACGCAACGACGATGGCTTTGGCCTCCATCGCAATCAGATGCTCGGCAATGCCCAGAGACAGAGCCTGGATCTCTTCCAGATTATGGTCGGCATAGGGGCAGTGCAGACTATCGGCTACATAGTAAAAGCGCTCGTTGGGCAGGTGCTTCCACAGGGCGCGCAGCACCGATAGCCCGCCCACACCCGAGTCGAATACGCCAATGGGTCCCATGGAACGGTTTGGCGTCAAGTCACTCCTCCCCTACGCCGGCTGCGTGACGCACCGGGCTGCGTGACGCACCGGGCTGCGTGACGCACCAGGTTGATGAACAGCGCTCGGTGCAGATCGTCGGACCCGTTCTGGAGCTCTTCCGGGTGCCATTGTACGCCCATGACGGTACCCCGTGCGCCCACCCCCTCTACGGCCTCGATGATGCCATCCTGCGAGCGGGCGGTGACGCGCAGACCATCGCCGAGGCGGTCGATGGCTTGATGGTGCATGCTGTTGACCCAGACGTCCGGTGCGGCGTGCG
>SKRJ01000165.1 GCA_007118555.1 Anaerolineae bacterium
GCACCTGGAGCGTCTCGGCCTCCTCAGTGGCCCAGTCGAGCGAGAGATCGCCGGCATAGAGGCGCTGGTGCGCGGCATCCACGAACAGCCCCCGGGGCTCGGGGCCCGTGTCGTAACGGCGCGCGATGGCGCCCTGTCGATTGATGAGCAACAGCTCGCCCAACGCCCGATCCAGCACGGCCACAAGGTCCAGCGCCGGCATGTAGGCCACCTCGCCAGGGTACACGCCAACAGGCCAGACAACCGAGGACTCGTCGGTGGGCGGGGGGCCCTCGCGCCGCAGGAGGCGGATCTCACCCCGGTTCAGCCCCACCAGCAGGCTGCCCGCCTCGGGGCCGGGGGCCAGCGCCGTGATCTGTAGGGCCACCGGCACGGTCTCGAGCAGCGTCAGATCCTCGGGAGCGAGCACCGCGACAGTATGGCTCTCAGCGTGGGTGATATAGAGCCGATCGGTAGCAGGATCGTGGACCAGTTGCCGGGGGCCGAGACCCGCCGTTGTCTCGTCGAGCAGGGCGCCTGTGCCAAGATCCAGCAGGTAGAGGCGGTGACTGGTAACACCGGCCAGCACGGCCAGGCCCCGCTCGCGGTCGGCCCAGAGGGCGCCCGTGTCATCGGGCACCTGCAGGCGACGCAGCGGCTCGAGCGTGGCAATGTCCCAGCGCTCCAGCCACGATGCGCCGGTCTCCAGATCGTCGGTGACCAGATAAACCGTGGTGCCGGCCACAGCCCAGGCGCGGTAGCCCGACAGGGGCTGGCGCACGACGGGCTCGAGCGTTTCGGGGTCATAGAGGGCGAGCTCGCGATGGGCGCCCACCAGCACCCGCTCGCCGGCGATGGCCAGGTTTTGCACCATGCCATCCACGGACGGGGGCGCGGGCTCCACGACCTGCCCTGTGGCAGGATCCAGACGGAGGAGTTCGCCCGACACCAGCCCGACCCAGAGATGATCGCCGACAACGACGCCCGCAGCGGGCTGGCCCGGGACAGGCCACTGGCCGACAATCTCGTCATCGGCCACGACCGTCACCGACTGCCCAAAACGGTCGAGGACATAGAGCTGCTCGCGGGCGGCATCGGGCACCAGATGGTACGGGCCCTCGCCGAGGGGCAGGACAGCGCGCACGGTGCCCTCGTGGAGAATCGACAGGTTGTGGCTCCCGGCGTTGGCGACATAGGCGTGATCACCCAGCAGGGCGATGGCCTCGGGCGCAAGGCCCGGCTCGGGCGGCCCGGGCAACTCGATGACCTCGACAACGGCCGGCTCCGTGGGCGGCGTGGGGAACGGCTGCCAACCAACGGGCTCTGTATCGGGGGCCGGGGTGTCTGTGACGGTGGGCGCCTCGACAGGCGTCGGGGTCAGCGGCTCGGTCCCATCCCCGAGGGAGCAACCGGCGACGCCCGCCAGAATCAGCAGGAGCACAAGGAGAGGGATACAACGCGGTGGACAGGGGCGGCTCATGGCTCCTCCTTGGTGCCCGCCAGAGCGGCCTCGATGCGCAGCAGTTGGCGGATGGTCCCACGGGTGATGGGGCTCTCGGGAAGAAAGGGACAGGGGGCGCTGTCGCGCGTAGAGATGTCAAAGGTGCCGATCTCGCGGGCCAGATCGACGATCTCAGCCTTGTCCAAGCCGATCAGCGGACGCAGGATCGGCTTGGGCATGCCATAGGAGATGACCTCCATGTTGGGCAGGCTCTGGCTGGCGACCTGGCCCAGCGAATCGCCCATCACGACGGCCTGGGCCCTGTATTGCTCGGCGAGCTCGCAGGCGGCGCGAAGAATGGCGCGCTTGCAGAGTACGCAGGTCCAGCGCTCTTCACCGAGGCTCTGCAGGCCCTGGATCACCGGCTCCATCAGGGTGGCATGGTCGAGGATGGTGGGACGGATCTCCCAGCCATAGGAATAGCGCCGCAGTTGCTCGATATTGTCCAGCGCCTTGTTCGTCTCGACCTCGCTCTGGCTGAGGTGTACCGGGATGACGGTGCAGCCGCGCTTCATCAGGAGCCAGGCGGCCACAGGCGAATCGATGCCGCCCGAGATGAGGGCCACCACGCGTCCCTCGACGCCCAGGGGCAAGCCGCCATGGGCCGGGATGATGCGATGGTACAACATGACCTGATCGCTGATCTCGATGCCGATCGTGACGTCAGCGTCACGCGACAGATCCACGGGCGCGACAAAGCGCTGCACGATGGCGGCGCCCACATGCTGGTTGATCTGGGGCGAGTTCAGCGGAAAAGCCTTGTTGGCGCGGCGGGCCTGGACGCGAAAGGTGCGTGAGGCGTCCAAGCCGGCCTCTCCGGCATGCCGCAGGGCTTCTGCGGTGATGGCCTCCAGATCAAAGTCGGTGACGGTGACGGGGCTGAGAGACACGAGGCCGAAAACCCGTGGCAGGTGCTCAAGGGCCTCCTCCGGCGTGGGCGTATCCACATAGATGCGTTGGCCCGCGGAGCGCACCGTGCCCTCGAGGTCGTTCTGCACCAGGCAGGCACGGATGTTCCGCCGCAGACGCCGGATCCAGAGATGGCGGTTGCGCCCCTTGAGGGCGACCTCACCATACCGCAATAGAACAAGCCCCATATTCCCCCCATGTCGTAGTAGAGCCCATTATAGATCAGCGCCCGAGAGCGTCAATCGGCAGGGGGCAGGTCGGGTGGTTTGGGGGAGATGGCCACGGAACGGGGACGGCCACGGGGACCGTCGTTGGGCGAACGCGTAAAGGCCTCCCTGGGCGGCCAGGCAGTCGAGGGCGGGCACGGGGGGCGCCCCTACGAGAGGCGAGTTACCGATCACGCAGTTCGCGGGAGTCTCCATAGAGCCGCCCTCGCCTTGAGCCACGGCCAGGATGGGCTATACTGGGGGCCGGCGCACCGGTTGGGCCGGGCGCGGAGGTATCCGCCAGATCCGCCATAGAGGGAAAGGAACCAAGCATGTACCTGGGCGCGCAGATCCCGATAACCGACGACAATCTCGCTTTCATACGGCAGATGGGGGTTACCCATATCGATACCACGCCCGCAGGGCTTTCCGGGTTCGAGAGCCTGCCCTGGCGGGCCGACGCCCTGGTGCGGCTGCGCGACCAAGTCGAGGGGCACGGCCTGACGCTGGCGGCCCTGCATCTGCCCCTGAGCTCGGGCGGCATCGAGCGACAGGCCTGGCCGCAGATCATGCTGGGCGGCCCAGAGCGCGACCGGCAGATCGACGAGGCGATCCAGTGCATCGAGGCGGCCGCCGAGGCGGGCATCCCCCTGCTGCTGTACAACCTGGCCA
>SKRJ01000001.1 GCA_007118555.1 Anaerolineae bacterium
GATGCTGTGCTGGTTGCCGGCGCCGGTGCCCAGGGGCCCCAAGTCCAGCGCCACGCCCTGCAAAAAGCTGCCCGGCAGGCCCGTCACAGCGACCGCCTCGGGCGGCGCGCCCTTGCCGCCAAACACGTCGTCCTGCAGCCAGTGGGCGCCCAGATAGCCATGGTAGAGGGTCGAGCGCCCCCAGACCGGGTCCGGATCCGGCTCGATGTCGGTGGCGCTGGCGACATTCTGGCCCATCGCCAGCAGGCGCCCCCCGGCGTCCAGATAGCTCATGAGCAGTTGCTGGTCGCGGTCGGTGGGCGGCGTGCGCAGGGCAAAGGTCGAGTCGGGGTTGCGCTTTTCGCCCAGGGTCCACAGGATGGCGTCATAGCGCAGCAGGGCCTCCAGGTCGGGCAGGGTCTGCTCGGCGCCAAACAGGGCATCAGCGTCCCACACGTCATAGGGGACGCCCAGGGCATCGAGGGCCGCGACAAGGACGGGGCGGGTATCGGTGAACCCACCGCCGAACTCGACATCGTTGACCAGCAGCAGCACCCGACCAGTTTCGGGCAGCGGGCGTACATGGCCCCATACGGGCAGCCGGTAGACCTCAACGCCGCTACGCAGCGTCACCATGGCCTCGATATCGCCCTCGTGGTGCGCCGCGGCCTGCCAGACGAGCGTGAGCGGCACCGCGGCTCCCGGCGTGGTCGTGACGGTGCTGGGGCCATCGAGCTCGAGGCCGTCCGAGGTCGCGATCTCGACCTGCCACGCCACAGGGCCACCGGCGGTGCGCAGATCGTGGACCTGGACCGCGGTCTGGCGCGGAACCGTGGCCGTGAGCCCCGGTTGTGACAGGCTCGGGGGATCGATACGCGCCGCCGGCGCAAGAGCCCGCGGCAGATCCACCAGCCCTGCTCCTCGATCGAGGACGCCGGTCCACGGCGGTATCTGATCCGGCGCCCCGGGCTCGCCCAGGCGCGCCGTGGCCATCAGGGCCGCCTTGACCTCGGCATGCCCCCAGGCGGGGTTGGCCTGCAACAGACCGGCAGCGGCCCCGGCCACGTGGGCCGCGGATACGCTCGAGCCGGAGAGCGCCAGATAGCCCGCATCCAGCCCCGCCGAGACCACGCCCACCCCCGGCGCTATGAGATCGGGCTTGAGCAGGCGCCCATAAGCGGGGCCGCGCCCGCTGGCGGGGGCCACCAGCTCGGGGCTGTCCGACAGAACGCGTCCCGTGGCGCCCAGGGCGATCTGGGGTGTCGCCCCTGGGACCGCGCGCCAGGCCAAGAGTTGCTCGCCCAGCCCGCGCGACAACATGGCCGCGGGCACTGTGATGATCCCGGGCTCGCAAAAGGGGCCCGTGCACGCCATGTCGCTCACGCTCTCGGTCGTGTTATAGATCAGGACCAATGCCGCGCCCGCCTGCTGCGCATAGAACGCCTTGTTGGCAAAGGGGCACTCGCCCCGCGAGATCAGGGCCGCCTGCCCCGACAGGCTGCCCGCAGGCAGAGGGGCGCAGGCATAGGGGCTCTCATCGAGCGCCACGTCAGAGGCGGGGCGCAGCGGGAGGGGTCCGATATCCTGCTCGATGGGCGCGCCAAACAGGGCCCGCCCATAGGGCGCTCCCTGGATCCCCACCGTGATTGGCGCCACCAGGCCGCCCGGTAGGCGTCCAGCGGTGGCCGGCCCGGGCCCGTCATTCCCAGCAGGCGCCACGACGACGATCCCTGCCTGAGCGGCGGCCTGCAGGGCCTGCTCGATGGGAGCCCCCGAAAAGGCCGTCGCGGGCTCGCCGCTCCAGCCGTTCAGCAGCACCTGCGCCCCGTCGGCGATGGCGTCCTCCAGGGCGCGGAGTATCTCGGTCGTGTAGGCGCGCTCTACACCGTCGCGAGCCGAGGGGTAGAACACGCGATAGTTCATCAGGTAGGCGCCCGGCGCCACGCCAGAGAGGGTCCGCTCGGCGCCGTGCAGCAGGGCCGTGACCGGATGGCCCGCTGCGACCCCCGCCAGATGCGTGCCGTGGGACGAACCGGCGGCGCCAGGCGTGGGGCTATCCTCTCCGGCAAGCGGCGGATCGATCGGCCTGACATAGGCCCGCGCCGCGATCACCTTGGGGGTCGTGTGCGCAACCCATCCTCGCGGATAGTCGGGGGGATAGCCCCAGCCCGTGGGGTCGAACATGGGGTGATCGATGGCGATGCCGCTGTCGATCACGGCGATGCGCACGCCCTGCCCCGCCGTGGTCCGCCCGCCCAGTGGCTGCCAGAACTCGGGCGCCCCAATTATGTCAAGCGATACATAGGCCGCGGGATGGAACTCGCTCTCGGGGTACACGGCGACGACACCGGGTATCGCAAGGAGCTGCTCGGTGGCATCAACATTGACGGGCACGCGAATGGACAGACCCGAAAAGGCCAGGGAAAAGCTAGCCTCGATCTCGGCGCCAGGCACGCGATCGATGATGCTCTGGCCCACAGCATCCTGTTGGGCCAGAGCCGCGGCGTGCAGGGCCTGGTCGGTCACCTCGAGCAGAGAGGGCGCCTCCAGTTGGACGATGACGCGCTCGGGGGTGGGCAACGGCCTGGCTGGCGACTCGGCGGCCAGCAGGGGGAATCTGGTCAATAGAAGGAGCGCCAGCAAAAGAGCGGCCCCCAGACACCAGGACAGGACGACATGGCGTCGAGGCCAGAAACGGAGCATGGTACCCCCTTTTACAAGAGCCAGAAGCGGGTTACATCGTCATCCCAGTCCTGGTACATCTCCCATATCTGATCAAAGTACGGCCTCTGGGCCGAGAACGTGTCGACGACCTCTTGCACCAGCGGCTCGCGTTCCGGGGCCGATAGCCCCTCGCTCTGCGTGATATACGCAGCGGCGCGCGCATAAAAGATCGGCAGCAAGGCCTCGACGGCCCGGTCGGGGTCGCCCTCGCCCTTGTTGTAGACCGTAGCAGACTCATAGACCACCCGGGCCCACAGGTCAGCGGGAAAAGCAAACGGTTGTTCTTGGGCGAGCAACGCGAGCACCTCGTCTAGGGTCGCGGGCTGCAGGATGACGCGCCATACATCCAAATAGTCGTCCAAGCCGTCGCGAAACGCCTGCCATAGCAGATCCCGATGATCGCTGGCCAGAGACGCCCGATTCGACACCGCACGCGGACCACGCCAGGGGACCGTCACGGGTTGTGTCAGCGACATCCAAATGCGCCGGTGCACGATGAGCAAGCGGAACAATGTCTCGAGGGTGTGCAGATAGCGTGGATCGGCAAGGGTCGCGGGCTCACCCCCCCCAGGCCCCCGATAGCCGAGGTCCACCTGAGCCAGGCGCAGATGCTGGGTGAGGGCATGGGTCGACAACCACATATTGACGCCAAAGCGGGCCACGTGGGTCTCCCACACGTCAAAGGCGGCCAGCTCGCTGGCCAATGCGCCCGAGACGCAGAACTCGCCCGCCAGCGGTTCGCGCAGATCGGCGCCAAGAAAGGTGCGCAAAAAGGGATGCACGAGGTTGTCGGTAAGGGCTGCGTCATAGGCGCTGCGTTGGTAGCAGCCCATGGCGATCTGGTCGCCCTGTAGCACGGGAGTGATCAAAGCGGGGAGCCACTCGGGTTTGATGCCCGGTGCGCGCGCCTCGAGCACCAGACAGGCATGCACCTTGAGCCGGGTGGCCGCCTCAAAGATCGAGCGAATAGCGACGCCCTTGCCGTTCGAGCCTGCATACTCGGTCCATAGCGGCTCTACATTGTCCGGGAGATCGGACTCCTCGAAATGGCGCACCGTATTGTCCGAGGAGCCGCCATCGGCATTCATCAAAACGACGCGATAGCCGTTCAGATAGGTGCGGACTCCTGCGAGAGCGGCCTCGACCACCTCTCCAACCGTGCGCCCATTGCGGTGCGTGGGGATCCCGATGAGCAGATCGGCGCTGCCAATCTGGCGAAGGCGACGTGCAGCACCCTTGCTCAGGCTAGACTCGTACTGTAAGATACCTCTATCCGCAGATGTCATGCCTATCACCCTCTCCGATCTGTTCGCTCAAACATCTTTGGTCACCAACGCTGGTCACCGGCGCTGGTGCCTCTCTGCGCCTCGCCCTCTCACAAATCGGGTCGCCTCGTACGGGTCGGGCTGACAGGGATGATGGGCGACCAGCAGGCTGCCGCCGAGTGCAACGGATGCCGCCATTATAGCACAGTCCCCCCGGATCGAGAGAAAAGCCATTGTGCACCTCTCGCTCGGGACCTGTAGGGCGTGGCCTTGTCATTTGCAGTAGCCAGGCTACCTCCGGCCGTGTATACTAGAAACAACCCATAGACAAAGGAGCTCCGACCAAGGGGCATGGAGGTAGACAATGACACAGGAACTCGTCCGAGGCATCGAATGGCTTGGTCATGCCAGCTTTCGCATCGTGGCGGATCGCGTGATCTATATCGACCCCTGGCAGCTTGAGGGGGGGCCACTTGCAGACATCATTCTGGTCACCCATGAGCACGGGGACCACCTGTCGCTCGATGACATCGACAAGATCAGCACGCCCGACACCATCCTGGTGTGCTCCAAATCGTGCGCTGAGGAGTTGCAGGGCCAGGTGCGCGAGGTAGAGCCTGGCGACACCGTCGATCTCGGGGCGCTGCGCATCGACGTCGTCCCCGCCTATAACACCGACAAGCCCAATCACCCGCAGGGTAAAGGCCATGTGGGCTATGTGGTCGAGCTCGACGGGCGGCGGATCTATCATGCGGGCGACACCGACGTCATCCCCGAGATGGACGAGATCGAGTGCGATGTGGCGCTCCTGCCCATCGGCGGCACCTACACCATGAATGCGGAACAGGCTGCCGACGCCGTGCGTCGCATCGGGCCGCGCGTCGTGATTCCCATGCATTGGGGGCGTATCGTGGGTGGCGAGAGCGATGTGAGTCGCTTTCGCGAGCTGGTCCCCGAGTCGGTAGAGGTGGTGGTGCTCAAAGAGACCCCCTAGCCGATGGCGGATCTATTGCATCTTGATGGCAGCTATGGCGAGGGGGGTGGCCAACTCCTGCGCACCGCCCTCGCCCTCTCGGTGCTCGACCAACGCCCCTTTCGGATGACCCGCATCCGCGCCAAGCGCCGCAACCCTGGCCTGGGCCCGCAGCACCTGGCCGCCGTCCGCGCCATGGCCCAGATCGCGAGCGCCCAAGTAGAGGGTGCCGAGTTGGGTGCCCGGGAGATCGTGTTCCGACCGGGCGGGAGCGTTACGGCAGGCAGCTATACCGTTGACGTGTCGGTCTTGGGCGACCAACCCAGCGCGGGCTCTGTCTGCCTCATTCTGCAGACCCTGCTCCTGCCCCTGGCCCTGCGAGGAGACTGCGCCTCGCGTCTGTTGCTCATCGGGGGCACCCATGTGCGCTGGAGCCCCTGCTACCACTATCTGGCCGAGGTCTACCTGCCTCTCCTGGCGCGCATCGGGATCCACTGCCGGCTCGAGCTGGGGCAGTGGGGCTGGTATCCCCAGGGTGGCGGCGAGCTAGAGGCGCACATCGAGCCGGTGCCATCCCGCGATGCGCTACAGGGCCTGGATCTGACAGAGCGGGGTGCGCTGGTAGAGGCATGGGGGCTGTCCGCCGCGTCGAACCTGCCCCCGCACGTCATCGAGCGTCAGGCGTCACAGATGCAAAAGCGTCTGCGCTCGCGGCACATCAAGACCGACCTGCTCCAGATCGACGCCCCATCGCCCGGCCCAGGCACGGTCGTCTTTTTGCTGGCGCAATACGAGCATGCGGCGGCCGGCTTTGCCGGCTATGGGCGCCTGCGCTACCCGGCAGAGCGCGTGGCTGACGATGCCTTTGAGGCGTTCGACGCGCATCGCCGCACCAAGGCCCCCATTGACCCGCATCTGGCCGATCAGATCGTGCTACCGCTGGCCCTCGCCAGGGGCGACTCGATCCTGCGCACCAGCGCCATTACGTCCCACCTGCTCTCGGTGATCTGGCTGGTGAAAACGTTCCTGGATCGGCGCATCGAGGTGCGCGGCGATCGGGACAAGCCCGGCGACGTGATCATCTGGTAGCCCTTGGCGCCGCGTGCTAGCTGTAGCGATCCACCCGAAACCGGTACATCCTGTACGGCTCGTCGGGGCGAATGCCCGCCTTGCGCAGGCTGATGGCCACCTGCATCTCGGCCGTGTCCACGCCCTCGAGATTGGGGAGCAGCAGCCCTCGACGAGAGCCGCGCTGCACGATGACCCCGTACTGCACCGGGTCCAGCTCCTTGATCGACGCGATGGGCTCGGCCGCGCTGAGGATGTCCACCGAGATCTCGAGGCTCTCCAGTTCATCGGGTAGGACGGGAGAAAAGCGCGGGTCATGGTTCGCGGCGCTGATCGCATTCTGGATCACCTCGCACACCACATTCTCCTGGGTGGGCTCGAGGGTGCCGATGCAGCCGCGCAGCCGCCCGTTGCAGTGTAGCGATACGAACGCGCCCGCGCGGCGCTTTTCGTGCCCTTCCAGCTCTTGCGGCGGCTCCAGTTGCTCTCCGGTCCGCACATGGGTTTCGATGGTACGGCGGGCCAACTGCACCAGGGGATGTTCCTTTTCCATTGCTCGCCTCCCTCTTGGCATGGACAGCCATGTCCCTACAGCTCGGGCGTCCACGCCTCCAACGTCGCGAACAGATCTCCTACACTCTCACAGGCCAATAGCGCCGGGCGAACCTGGGCTGCGGAAGGCAGCCCCTGTACGTACTTGACCACATGCTTGCGAAACAGCACGACGCCCAATCGCTCGCCATAGTAGTGGACCATCCAGAGCGCGTGGCGACGAATGAGCGCCAGCCTCTCGGGCCAGAGCACATCGGCTACGGAGCGCCGGGCAAAGAGCCACGGATTGCCGATGGCCCCCCGGCCGATCATGGCGCCCTCACAGCCCGTCACCGTGATGATCCTGTCGATATCCTCCACGGTACGCACATCGCCGTTGGCCAGCACGGGGACCGAAACGGCCTGCTTGACCTCGGCAATCGCGGACCAGTCGGCCTGGCCGCTGTACTGCTGGGCCCGGGTGCGCCCGTGCACCGCGATCAAGGCAACGCCGCTATCCTCCAGGAGGCGGGCCACATCCAGATAATTGCGGGACTGGGCGTCCCAACCCAGGCGGATCTTGGCGGTCACCGGTACCGGAAGCCGATCCACCAGCCTCCGGATCAGGCGCCCCGCCAGCGATAGCTCGGATAGCAGCGCCGACCCACGCCCCCCGCTGACGACCCTCCGCGCCGGGCACCCCATGTTGATATCGATGATGTCTGGCCCCTGCTCCATGAGCTTTTCCGCGGCGGCCAGCAGCTCGTGCTCACGGCAACCCAAAAGTTGGAGCGCCACGGGTCGCTCTGCCTCGAGAAAATCCGAGATCTGGCTGGTGCGCTCGCCCCCATGCACCACAGCCACATCGGTGATGCAGGCCGAGTAGCTCATGGCCGAGCCCATCTCGCGGCAAATGGCCCGAAAGGGTAGGTCGGAAAAGCCCGCCATGGGTGCGAGGATCGCATCGCCATAGACCGGCACCGAACCAATGCAAAAGGTGGGCGCAGACGCCTCGCAATGAATATTCTCTGTATGCTTGGTATACTCGGTCGTGCGGCTCTCAGGCAAAGGGCCTGCCCTCCCGCGAGCCTGGGACCTGTACAACCGGCGACTCCAGACGCATGCTACCTCCTCACGTGCCAGGGGCCTCCTGGATAGACAGGTTCAGTGTAGCCTCCCAGCATCGCCGGGTCAAGCAGACGATGGCAAGAACTTCTGCCATGGCTAGCGCGCCCCTGTCCACTATGCGTCGGCGGCGAGCGCATCTTGACAACCGGCTCACGCTCGGCTACCCTCGCGCCGGTGCGTCCGATTCAAGAGTGCCATCCTGGCGTCCTGTTGGGAGGAGACCCATGCCCCTTTATGACAAGCCCCTGTCCGAGCTCGTCGTCTATCGCCCTGCCCTGACCCGCGAGCCCGATTTCGAGGCATACTGGCAGCACACGCTGGCCGAGAGCGCCGAGACGCCGCTGAACGCCGAGATCGAACGTGTCGCCTACCCGGCCCTCGGCTGTACCGTCTATCAGGCGCAGTACGATGGCTGGCGCGGGGCCCGCATCAGCGCCTGGTACATTGTTCCTGAGGGCGAGGGGCCCTTTCCGGCCCTGGTCCAGTACCACGGCTACAGCGGATCGCGGCAGGACGTGTTCGGCTATCTGCCCTGGGCGCTCCAGGGGTACGCCATCATGGGCGTCGACGTGCGCGGCCAGTCGGGCGATAGCACCGACCCGCAGCACTATCCCGGCGGCCACGTGCGGGGCTGGATGACCCTGGGCATCACCGATCCCGAGGCCTACTATTACCGGGGCGTGTACGTGGATTGCGTGCGCGCGGTGGACTGGCTCTGCGAGCGCCCCGAGGTGGACCCGGACCGCATCGGCGTGATGGGCATGAGCCAGGGCGGCGGGCTGACCCTGGCTGTGACGGCGCTGGATCACCGGCCCGTGCTGGCCATGCCCGAGATGCCCTACCTGTGCCACTTTCGCCGCGCGGTGGACATGGCCGTGCGTCTGCCCTATCTCGAGATCCCCGACTATTTGCGACGCTGGCCCCAGCGCGAGGAGACCGTCTGGCGCACCCTGAGCTACTGCGACACGATGAACCTGGCGCCGTGGATCGAGTGCCCGGTGCTGATGACCGTGGGCCTGCAGGACGACATCTGCCCGCCCTCTAGCGTATATGCCGCCTACAACTGGATCGAGGCCCCCAAAGAGATGCGGGTCTATCCCTATCACAACCACGAGATCGTGCAGGCCCATTGGGAGACCAAGCTGGCCTGGGCCCACCATCACCTCAAGGGGCTGGATACGCTCTAGCTAACCGATCGAGCGCAAAAAGCGACGGGCGCCCCATGAGAGGCGCCCGTCGCTTTTTTTCCGAGCGGATCGTGCTGCGCACTACCTACCGAATCGTGATCGGCAAATAGATGCGCTGCACGGGCGTTACCGTCATCTCCACGGGCACAGGCACGACCGGATTGCTCGGGTCATTGCTGAGTACGCACAGATAGCCGGTATACTCACCCGCATCGATACCGGTGGCATCCAGGGTCACGGTGACCGAGTCGGTGCCGCCGGGGGCCGTCGTGCCCGTCGTCGGCGTCGCCGACAACCAGGACACGTCGCCAGGCACATCGCAGACATTGCCACCCAGCAACGTGAACGGCACACCCTGCGGCGTTCCCAACCCAGTGTCGACAGCGTTCTGCCATCCTCCAGAAACGAGTTGCAGCGCATTGCCCGTCGTCGTCTGGCCAGTGATGGTGATGGGCGGCTGCCACGGGCCGGAGGCTATGCTCCCGGCCAACTGCCAGTCCAGCCAGTAGGTCCCCGGCTGCAAATGCACGTCCGCCGAGGCGTTGACATACATGATGGGTCGGGTCGTGCCCCCAAGACTGGTCTCTGATACGCGGTAGATGCCGGACCAGCCGGTGCCAACGATACGGTTTGTGGTCGTATCGCCATAGACGATCATGCTGCCGGGCAGGCCCGGCGGCCCGTCCCAGATGCGATAGTTCACACCGGTGAACGACGAGTCCAGCGACGAACCGGTCTGATAGGCATAGAACACGATCTCATCGAGGTTCCAGCCACCTGGCGTGTCCACCACAAAGTCGTCAGCGATACGATTATGAGGGCCAGGACTGACGGGCTGCACGCCAAAGCCCAACGTGTTCATTCCAAGGCTCGTATTCTCCAGCACGCTCTCATCGGCGCCGCCCGGGCCGGTGCCAGGTGAGTTGACCAGGGGACCATTGTCGTACAGGACACGCCCTGTGGAGACGTACTCGACGGTATCGATGCCGATATAGTCCGAGTGGCTCCCGCTGGGCCCGCCGTTGGTCACATAGTAGCGAAACGCCAGGCGACCGCTGGTCATCCTGGACACCCCAGAGATCGTAACTGTGAACCGGGTCCATTGCGTCGGGTATACGCCCTGCTCCAAATCAGGGTTGATCTCGAGCAAGAGCGTGTCAAACTCTCCCACGCTGGTCGCCGTGTTGCCCACGTCGGTGCTGGCGCCGCTGGTACTCAGCCTCACCTCCAAGCGATCCACCCATTGGCTATCAGCCCGACGGGTGTAGAAAGAGAACTGGTCACCATTGCGCAGCACGGTCTCGGGCGTCAGGAGCCAGTTGCTGATGGTTCCCGCGCCGGACGTATTGTTAAAGTTGGCCGCGATGTAGGCGTTGTCTGGCCCTTGATGCGCGGTGAAGACGGTCGGGTTGCCCTGGAACCAGGACGAGACGCCCAGGGGATCACTGTTGTTGATCAGGGCCCAGCCTCTGCCGGGCAGAAGATCGATGTCAGCAAAGCCCTCGGACCAGCCGCCTACCGCAGCTGGCACTGCATCCGGCAAGATGACCGCCGGCGCAGGGGAGACCTGCTCTGGCGCAGCCCCGCTGGCGCGATCGGCGCCCATGGGGAGCCCATGATCGGCGGCGGGACCAACCTCCGGAGCCGTGTCGACGTTCCACACCAGATCCGCCAGGCCGACATTCCCGATATCCAGCGTCAGCGACTGTTGGAGCCCTTCCCGTACCGTCGCCTGCAACGAGCCAGGGCTCACCTGAATGGCCGGTCTCGCCTCTACCGTGAGGGAGAGGGGCACCACCACCAGCGAGCGCGCCGGATCATTGCTCGCAACGCACAGGCTGGCCCTATGCTCGCCCGGCATCAGGCCGCCCGAGTCAAACGTCACCGAGACGTCCTGGGAGGCTGCAGGCGCCACCGTGCCCGACAGCGGACTGGCAGAGACCCAACCGGGCAACTCGCAATCTGCGGCCTCGGCATAGCCCGCGACGTTCATCACGATATGCATCCCCGGAAAGTTGATAGCAGCAACATCAGTAGGCTCAACCAGACCGCATGCCTCGGACGCCAGATAGGACGGCGCCGTCTGGCCATGATTGTTGGAGCCTACAAAAAAGGCTGCCTGCCCGGACAGATCTGGGCTCGCGATCTCGACGACCAGGGTCGAGCCCTCGGGCGCGACGCCCGCCACCGGCACGGTGGCCACTGTCAGGCTTTGCGGCGTCAGATCCACGGTGGCCGTACCGATTTGGGTGAGATTGGCATAGACAAACTCGCCCTCCAGAGTGTACAGGTTGACGGTCACCGGTCGGGTGACGCTGCCTGTCAGACTCTCGATGCCAAAGGAGACCTCGGTGACCTCCAGATCGCTGTAGATACCAAAGTCGGCCAGCGTAAACGTCCTCAGATACTGGTTCATCGCCGTGTATCCATCAGCGCCGCATGCTACCGAGTTTACTGCCATGATGGCCTGCGAGGCCGAGTGGGTCAGGCCTACAGCGTCCGGCGGGATCACCGGCGGGCTCTGTGGCACCGCGGCGCCCGTCAGCTCGCGGGCCCTGCTGTGGGCAAGCACGTTGTCGCCGATGCGCAGGGCGACCCGATGGTCGCTCTCGATGACAGGAGTCACAGGCCGCATGGGCAGACGCGGTGATGCATCAGGGCCAAAGGCGTCAACGATCTCCCAGTTGAGATCGGCACCGCCGTCGTTGCTGATAGTCAGCGTCTCGACGGTGGTCTCGTCGGCGCCCAGTACGGCGCTCAACTCGGTGGGCGACACGCCGATCTCGGGCGTGGGTGCCACCGGCAGCACGACCAGTGGCAGACGATGCTCCGCGATGCCGGGGGCCTCGGCCACCTGCACCACGACGTCGTCGATCCACCAGCTGTGGGCAAAGGTGCCGCTGTAGCGGAAAGCCAGACACGCCGACTGCCCGGCATAGGCACCGAGATCTATCGCCGGAACCTGCCGCCAGGCGTTGGTCATGCTATCATCGATCTCTCGTAGCTCGACAAAGTCGCCATCGGCGGGATCGCAGCTATCGGTAGAGATCCAAACACCAGCATACTGGTA
>SKRJ01000171.1 GCA_007118555.1 Anaerolineae bacterium
CGGCGAGGAGACCATAGGCCGAGGCATGGTCTCCCGCATCAAGATGCTCGACATAGAGCGCGACCAACTCTTGGGCGGGCGAATCGAGCAGCGGTGCCTCGCAGGCATCGGGCGCCGCTGTGGCTGTGGGAGCCGCCGTGGCACTCGGCGCGGTCTCGCCCAGGGGGCGCCCCATCGCGAGGATCAGCGGCACCGTACCGGATCCATCCAACGCATCACCGTAGCATGACACGGCGGCGCCCAGCTCGATCGCCCAGTCCACTCGCAATAGCACGCGTACAGGCACCTCGGCCACCGTCGCGTCCTCGATGTGAAGCTCGATGACATTTTCATCCCATATCTCGGCTGGAACGACGAGGGCATCCTGGCGTCGCTGGGCGGCCAGCGGTATCTCGGCGGCATCAGCGAGAACCGGCGGGTAGCTCCCCGCCAGGCGATAGGCCTCGCGCACCAGCGCGGCCATCATGCCGCGAAAAGGGTCCAGCTCGGCGGGCAGCTCGTCCAAGACGATCACCGTATCGGGCGCGGGCGGCGCAAGCTCGTCGTAGAGGTAGGTCTGCATATCGTCGCCGGCACAGTTGCCCAACGATAGCTCGATGCCGAGCCCCCTGTGCTCGACCGGATGCGCGCCCGGGGCATGCCGCAGATAAAAGGCCGGGCTGCCATCTGCGAGCGCGGCGGCCAGGTCCGGCGCGTCGGAGCCATCGATCGGCACGCGGCATCCGGCGCCAACCAGGAGCAGGCACACCGTCAAGAACCACAACCACCTGCGGCGAATCAACCTGGACACGCTCCTCCTCTATGGCTCGGGATCGCGGCTGCATGCGGACGCGCCAGTAACGGGAACACAATGGCCCAAGAATAGGGCGATCGGGGAGCCCTGTCAAGGCGGCGCCTGGGCCGAGGCTGATCCATCGCCATGATTTGGATCACCTGCTACCCGGGGCTATACTCGATGCGCTTTGAAGAAAGCATAAAAGAGGAATCCTCGCACGATGCATGCAATGCGCTTTGAGAGCGTGTCCAAGCGTTTCACCATGGGCCATGACAGAGCCAAGTCCTTTATGGATCTGATGCTGCGTACCCTGCGCCCCGGCTCGCGGGCGCCCCGAGAGATCCTGTGGGCGCTCAAGGATGTCTCGTTCCTGATCGAGCCAGGCGAGGCGGTGGCGATCGTGGGCCGCAATGGCTCGGGCAAGAGCACCTGCCTCAAGCTAATGAACCGCATCCTGACGCCCACAGAGGGCGCCCTGGATATTCAGGGGCGGGTGGCCGGCCTGTTGGAGCTGGGCGCCGGCTTTCACCCCGAGTTGACCGGCCGCGAGAACATCTATCTCAACGGCGCGCTTATGGGCCTCAGCAGGCGCGAGATTGACCGCCGCTTTGACGAGATCGTGGCCTTTGCCGAGCTCGAGCGCTTTGTGGACGCCCAGGTCAAGTTCTATTCCTCTGGTATGACGATGCGGCTCGGGTTTTCCATCGCCGTGTGCGTCAGCCCCGACATTCTACTGATCGACGAGGCGCTCGCCGTGGGCGACCAGAGCTTTCAGGAAAAGTGCCTGGAGCGCATCGAGCAGGTGCGCGCCGATGGCGTCACCATCATCTTTGTCTCTCATGCCCTCGAGACGGTACGGGCCCTGTGCGAGCGGGTGCTCTGGCTCGATCAGGGCAGGCTCAGGGAAGACGGTAGCTCGGATCGGATCGTGGACGAGTACATGGCTTCCGTGCACGCTCACGAGGAGGTACTGGCCGAGTGAGGGGGCTGCTGGTACAGAGAGCCGATCGATCGCGACGACGGTCGACGGTGCTGGGACGCATGGCCGAGGTGGTGCAGCGTCGCGAGCTCCTGGGCGTGTTGGTAGGCCGCGACCTCAAGCTGCGCTACAAGAACTCGGTGCTGGGGTTCCTCTGGTCGCTGGTCAATCCGCTACTGCTCATGATCGTCTTTACGATCGTGTTCACGATCATGATCCCCGATCTGCGGGTGCCCAACTTTCCGGTCTTTGTGCTTTGCGGTGTGCTGCCCTGGAACTTTTTTTCCACCGCCATCATCAGCGCCATCCCGTCGATCTCGGGCAACGGCCATCTGATCAAAAAGGTCTATTTTCCTCTCGAGGTGCTGCCTTTTTCGACAGTTATTGCCAACCTCGTCAACTTTCTTTTGGCCTTTATCGTCCTGATCGGCATGATCCTGCTTTTTGGCATCCCACTGACCCCGCATCTGTTGTGGCTGCCCCTGGTTGTGCTGACCCATGTTTTGTTCACCATCGGCGTGGGCCTGGTTCTGGCAACAACCAATGTGTTCTATCGAGATACCGGCGTCATCATGGAAGTTCTCATGCAGGCCTGGTTCTTTTTGACGCCCGTGTTCTATCCTCTCGAGATGCTGCCGGAGCTGGCCGTGGTCAGAGGCATCGAGCTGCCCGTCCAGCGCATGGTGTACATCCTCAACCCCATGGCGTCGATCATCGCCTCGTACCGGGCCATCCTGTACGGCTCGACGCTGGGGGCCCCTCCGCATGCGCCGGCCTTTGACTTTTTCGCTCGTACTCTGGTGACGGCAGCCCTGGTGTTTCTCGTGGGCATGTGGGTGTTCAATCGTTACCGCGAGCGCTTTGCCGAAGAGGTCTAGGCGGGGCAGGGGTCAGGGGCTGACGAGCAGCTCGGCATAGAGGGCGAGCATCTTGTCCGTCTGCTGATCGACGGTCGGAACGGCAGGGAGCCGCCGGGCGTATTGTTGCCGCAACTCGGGTCGGTCGGCCAGCTCCGTCAGGATGCGCCGCAGGGCATCGACATCGCCGGCCGGAAACAGTCTGCCGTTGACACCGTCCTCGATGCGTGTCAGAGCCCCCAAGGCGCTCGCTACCACCGGCACGCCCAGCGCATGCGCCTCGTCCACGACCATGCACAGCGTCTCGTGCCAGAGAGACGGCACCACCAGGTAATCCAGGCGGCGCAGGGCGTCGCCCACATGGTCATGGGTGAGGGGGCCCGCAAAGCGCACGCCCGGGTGAGTCGCCAGGCCACGCAGCCGCTTGACATAGGCGGGGAATACGCTGGGATCGCCATACAGTGCCAGGCCCGCCTCGGGTGCAAGCCCGCGAAAGGCCTCCACCAGAACATGCACCCCCTTGGCAGGCGCCAGCGAGCCCAGGAATCCAAAGAGGGGCCGACCCGCGACCGCTGCCGGCGGTTGATCGGAGGGTTGCAGCCTGGCCGGGCTCACACCGTGAGGCAGCACG
>SKRJ01000404.1 GCA_007118555.1 Anaerolineae bacterium
AACTTGAGCGTCTTTTCCATCAACTGGTTGAGCTGCTCGATGCGCTCCTCTTCCGAATCGGTGCGCGGCAACCGAACGCTGGCGATCTGTGACGCAGGCACAAACCCCCGCACACGCCCCACCCGGACGATCAACCCGCCACGATTGCAGTTGCTGATCGTGCCCTCGAACACCTCTTCGGCCTCGAACATCTCCTGGGCGCGCTGCCAATCCCCCTCGAGCATGGCCCGAGACAGAGAGAGCACGCTGTTGCCAGCCGAGTCCTGGGATCGGACCACATACACAAAGACGGTATCTCCAACGGAGAGTTCCTCGCGAAACTCGGAATCCAGGCGCTCCAGATCACGGGCCGGTACAATGCCTTCTGACTTGCAGCCGATATCGACGACGATCTCGTTGGCACTGATTCCGACGATGGTACCCTCGAGCGTCTCCCCATTCTGGGGAATCACGCGTGAGAACTCTTGGTTCAAGAGTTCGGTCATGGGATGATCGGCGGGTACAGATGCCTCCTCTCCGTAGCCATGCCCGTAACGCTGCTCCTGGTTGTCCACGCTCTCTCTCCTCATTGGATTCCGGTCAGCACCATTATACGATCATTTGCCCTAAATAGCAAAGCAAGCGCCAACATTTCCTTTGGAATAGGTGGCCCCATGGCCCCTGTGTGCCCAGAAATCAGGAATCCAGCCAGAGCGTGGCAATACCCGCAACGCGCAAAGCACCACTCCCAAACTGCACCGTACGGAGCTCCACCCGCAGATAGACGCCATCGCGCAGTTGGCCCTCCCAGACGATGGAATCACCAATCTGCCGGTAGGGGTACTCGTTGTACAGTCCACCCAGCTCGGCCCCCTGGTCGGTCTCCCCGATATAGGTCAATGTGGTTCCCGGCAGGTGCCCCCCCTGGGGGATGCCATAAGCCACCGGGCCGGTAAAGCTCAGCTCGGGCGCAGCATCCATCACACCGGCAATCGGGTTCACATCCACGACCTCAATCAGTGCTCTGCCCACCAGGTGCATCTGCTCATCGGTATACCAGACGATGCGCAGATCGAGATCCACCTCCGTACCCGGCACGGGCGAACCTTGCCATTGGATCGAATCGCCTCTGCGCTTGAGCGCCCGTTGGCCGTCAATGAGCAGATGGATGCCATCATCCCCGCTGGATTCATAGACGATGCCGGTATCGAGAAGAACCGATCCGCGATCTACGGTAAAGGTGGCGGGGAGATTGTAGGACAGACGATCGGGGGTGGCCCCCACACGCGTCAGGCATCCACCGAGAAGGGGCGTCAAGATTAGCAGCGCGACGATCAGCCAGGGCCACCTGCGTGCAGACTGGAACATCGGAGGGCATTCTCCATCGTTTGTTTTGGAACAACCGCGGCGGCATTCTAACAACGGGTTCTGCGAATGTCAAGCGATTGACATTATTGCCCATCTGGATAGAATAGAGTGCAAAGCTCATTACCTGACAGGATCGGCCAGAGAGGAGTCGCGCGAGGCCATGTAAGCAGACACGGACATGCGTGAATGGAAGCCCTGGCAACGATCCTACCTTCATGGCGTGCTGCTCATCGTTCCGCCCGATCCGCCCTTGGCCCAAGTCGACTCCCTGCGCGCCCGCTATGCCTGGTCGCAGTCTTCCGAGTGTCCCGCGCATATCAGCCTGACGGTGCCCCTGCCACGACCCCTCGACGCAGAGGACTGGGCTGAGCTTGCCAGCATCATGGCGGATCTCGATCCATTTACAGTACACTATGGCCCGCTCACCCACTATCTTCCGCACCCCGGTGTGGTCTTGAGGATCGAGCCCCAGATCAGTTTGGATCATCTGAGGGCCGCGCTGGAATCGGCATCCTGCTTTACGGGCGCCGAACCGCGACGCCACCCGTTCTCGGCACATATGACCATCGCCGAGATGATCTCGGAGGAGCAGACGCTCAAGATCATCTCCGAGTTGGAGGGCCAAACACCGCAAGGATCGTTTCTCTGCGAGAGCGTGTCGCATATGGTGCCCGATGCGCAGTTTCGCTTTGCCGAGCGAGCACGGCTCACCCTGGGCGCAGGCGACTCAACGGATGCGATGCTATAGACACATATCAGACTAGCAACAAAAGAACAGACCATGGGCCGAGCAGCAAAGCTGCTCGCGCTCTGTCGTGCCGTACCTTGATGTACGCGATTTGACAAAGAGCCTCAACCGGTGTACTATGATTTGCCGTGGCTATACCGTTATTGGACAGTGGTGTCACTTGCTATTCCTCGTCGATCATACGGCTGTATGACGCAACACCAACATCTCGGCTTTCGCACCCAACATAGTATGCGCAGAACCGGGATCCCCCGCCATAGAACGCAACGTGAGCACGGCCCGAGGCTTACGCACACCTCATTATAGGGAGGGTACTTTGGAGATCAACGATATCAATAATCTGCGGATCAGCCTCGCCTCGCCAGAACAGATCCATTCCTGGTCCTATGGTGAAGTCACCAAACCAGAGACCATCAACTATCGGCGCTTGCGCCCTGAGAAGGATGGTCTATTCTGCGAAGCGATTTTCGGTCCGACCAAGGACTGGCAGTGCTATTGCGGCAAGTACAAAAAAGTGCGGTTTCGCGGCATCATCTGCGACAAGTGCGGCGTTGAAGTCACCCATTCTCGTGTTCGCCGCGAGCGCATGGGCCACATCGACCTGGCCGCGCCGATTGCCCACATCTGGTATACCAGGCGCTCGCCCAGCTATCTGGGATTGCTACTGAATATCTCCCAGCGCAATCTCGATCGCGTGCTTTACTATGCGCAGTACATCATCTCTGAGGTCGACGAGGCCGCGCGCGAGCGTGCCCTGCATCGCCTGGAAGAAGAGTTCAACCGTGAGGCCGCCCGCATCAGCGGTGAGGCCGACATGGGCGTGGCCGCCATTACCGCGGCGCTATCGGCCCAGGACAAGCAGGACCAGGAGCGCGAAGAGGAGATTCTCGTCGAGGTCCGCAAAAAGCGAGACGCCGCCACCGAGGCCGTGATGAGCGAGGCCACGCGCATCCAGCAGTCGCTGGAGCGCCTGATGGACCAGCCGGCCGATGGAGCGCTGGTGTTTGGTCCCAACGAAACCATCATCGTGGACGAGGGCGAGCGAATCACCCGCAATCATGTAGCCACCCTGCACCAGGTGGTGGAGGATGAGCTCACCCGCATTCAGGAACGGTTCGACGAAGAGAGCCAGGAGCTCATCGAGCCCCTCGAGCAAGAGACCCACGCCATGCGCCTGCAGGCGGAAGACCGCCGGGTCCAGTTCCAGTCCGATCTGGAGACCAATCTCGAGGAGCTGCGTACGCGCTTTGAAGAGGACCGCGACGAGCTCATGTCGCTCCGCACCAAGGTGCTGCTGAACGAGGGCGAATACCGCGACCTCGCCGACCGCTGGGGACGCGTCTTCAAGGCAAGCATGGGCGCCGAGGCCGTGTATGACATCGCCAGCCAGATCGATCTGGAGAGCATGGCCGAAGAGTTGCGCGACGAGATCAAGACCACACGCTCGCAGCAGCGCCGCAAAAAGGCCGTCAGCCGTCTGCAGGTGGTCGAAGCCCTGCGGCGCTCGGGGAATCGTCCCGAGTGGATGATCCTCAATGTGTTGCCGGTGATCCCTCCCGCGCTGCGCCCGATGGTGCAGCTCGATGGTGGGCGCTTTGCCACCAGCGACCTGAACGACCTGTACCGACGCGTTGTGAACCGCAACAACCGCCTCAAGCACCTGCTCAGCCTGCAGGCGCCCGAGGTGATCATCCGTAACGAAAAGCGTATGCTCCAGGAAGCGGTCGACTCGCTGATCGACAACAGCCGCCGGGGCAAGGCGATCTCGCTGCGCGGGCGTCGCCAGCTCAAGTCGCTCTCTGACATGCTCAAGGGCAAGCAGGGGCGCTTCCGCCGGAACCTGTTGGGCAAGCGCGTGGACTATTCCGGGCGTTCGGTGATCGTGGTCGGCCCCCAGCTCAAGCTGTATCAGTGCGGTCTGCCCAAGCGCATGGCGCTCGAGCTGTTCCGCCCGTTCGTGATGCACAAGCTGGTCGAGTACAACCACGCCATCAACGTCAAGGGAGCCAAGCGTCTGATCGAGCGCGAGACCCCCGAGGTCTGGGAGGTGCTGGAAGAGGTCATCCAGACCCGACCGGTGCTGCTCAACCGCGCTCCCACCCTGCACCGCCTGGGCATTCAGGCTTTCGAGGCCGTGCTGGTCGAGGGCAGCGCTATCCATCTGCATCCGCTGGTCTGTAGCGCGTTCAACGCGGACTTTGACGGCGACCAGATGGCCGTGCACGTGCCCCTCTCCGAGCCGGCTGTGCGCGAGGCGCGCGAGCTGATGCTCTCGAGCAAGAACCTGCTGCGCCCGGCCAACGGCGAGCCCGAAGTGGGCCCGTCCAAGGACATGGTGCTGGGCTGCTACTATCTCACCATGTCGCATGATGGCGTCAAGGGTGAGGGCAAGGCCTTTGGCTCGTACGAAGAGGTCGAGATGGCCTACAACCTGGGCATGGTCCATATCCATGCCGCCATCAAGTTCCTGCACCGCCAGAATGGCCAGCAGGAGCTGATCGATACCACCGTGGGCCGCGTGCTGTTCAACGCCGCGCTGCCCGAGGAGATTCGTTTTGTAAACCGTGAAATGGAAAAGAACGGCCTCAGGGATGTGGTCGCCGAGTGCTACAGGAAACTGGGGCTCGAAGGCACCGCCGACGTAGTGGACCGCATCAAGGACATTGGCTTTGAGTACGCCATGCGCTCGGGTACGACTCTGGCTATCTCCGATATCCAGGTGCCCGAGGAAAAGGCCAGCATCCTGGAAGAGGTGAACGCGCGGGTCGAAGAGGTCGAGCAGCAGTACAACCGCGGCTTGATCACCGATAACGAGCGCTATATGAAGACCGTGGACCTGTGGACTGACGCCACCGAGCGGGTGACCGAGGCCGTGGCCCGTGAGCTGGACCCCAATAGCTCCCTGGGCATCATGGTGAACTCGGGCTCCTCCAAGGGTGGCCTGACGCCCATTCGCCAGTTGGCCGGCATGCGCGGTCTGATGGCAGACCCCTCGGGGCGCATCATGACCCTGCCCATCCGGTCCAACTTCCGCGAGGGGCTCACAGCGCTCGAGTACTTTATCTCGACCCACGGCTCGCGCAAGGGTCTGGCCGACACCGCCCTGCGCACCGCCGACGCCGGTTACCTCACCCGTCGCCTCGTGGATGTGGCGCAAGACGTCATCGTCAACGACGAAGACTGTGAGACCACCCAGGGCATCTGGATCACCGCCGAATCCTCAGAAGAGGCGGACGAGAACATGAGCGTGCGCATCGCGGGCCGGTTTGCCGCCGGGCCTGTGGTGCACCCCGAGTCCAACGAGCTGCTGCTGGACAATGGCGAGTACATCGATGACGAGATGGCCAGGCTCATTGAGGAGAGCAAGGTCGAGCAGATCTATGTTCGCTCGCCGCTCACCTGCCAATTGCGGCATGGCATCTGCCAGCGCTGCTATGGGCGTGATCTGGGCCGTGACGAGCTCGTACAGTTGGGCTCGGCCGTAGGCATCGTGGCCGCCCAGTCCATCGGCGAGCCGGGCACCCAGCTTACGCTGCGCACCTTCCACACCGGTGGTGTGGCCGGGACCGGCGATATCACCCAGGGTCTGCCGCGCGTCCAAGAGCTGTTCGAAGCGCGCGTCCCCCGGGGCGAGGCCGTGATCTCGGATATCGGCGGTCGCGTAACGCTCCGCAGCGAAGGGAACCGCCGTTGGGCCGCCGTCTCGAGCAGCCGCGTCAGCCGCAAGCCGCATCGCCTGCCCGAGGGCTATACGGTGCTGGTCATGGACGGCGAAGAGGTTGAAGAAGGCGACATCCTGGCCACCTCGGAAGAGGGCGAGAACCTTGTCGCCACCGTTCCCGGACGCATCAGCGTCGAGGACGAGAACATTGTCGTGATCCATGAGGAGACGCGCCAGCACGAGTACGAGATTCCTGTGACGACGCGTCTGCTGGTGGAGGATGGGGACGAGATCGAGGCCGGCGATCAGCTCACCACGGGCGTCAAGAACCCGCACGAGCTTCTCCGCGTCCTTGGTATCGAGGCCGTACGCGAGTACCTGGTGGTTCAGATCCAGCAGGTCTACAACTCGCAGGGTGTGACCGTCAATGACAGGCACGTCGAGGTCATCGTCCGTCAGATGCTCCGCCGTGTGGTGATCACCTCCAGCGGCGACACCCGTTTCCTGCCTGGCGAGCTGGTGGATCGGCTCGACCTGGAGCACACGAACCAGGAAGCGATCGAAGAGGGCAAAGAGCCCGCGGATGCCCAGCCTGTGGTGCTGGGTATCACCAAGGCGGCCCTCAACACCGAGAGCTTTTTGTCCGCGGCCTCCTTCCAGCATACGATCAGTGTGCTGGCCAGCGCCGCCGTCGAAGGACGCGTGGATGATCTGCGCGGCCTGAAAGAGAGCGTGCTCATCGGCAAGCTGATTCCGGCCGGAACCGGCTTTCGCCGAGAGCTTGAGCAAGAGACGGAAGAAGAGGCTCTGTCCGAAGAGGTGGTCCTGGAGGCCATCGATGATGACATCCTGGGCGGCATGAGCGATGGTCTGTTGGGCGGCGATCCTTCTGATGAGCTGGATGCGCTGGATGCGGCGTATCGAGCCAAGGGAGGCCGTAGCTCGACGCCGCGCCTACCGATGCGTGATACTTCCGAGAGCTAGTGATGAACAGTCGCCATATCCGGCGTCTGGCGAATCATAAAAAGAATCCGGGTGGAGTGCTTTTCGCACTTCGCCTGGGTTCTCTGTTGTTCGTCGGCGCCATCATCTCGATGATCGTTATGTTGGCCCTGACGGTAGGGACCCTCTACACCGTCTATGCTTCGTATGTGCAGGAGCTCCCCTCGGCGGAGGAGATCCAGCAACGCACCGTCGTAGGCTCGGAGACCACCCGCATCTTGGATCGCACCGGACAGCACGTCCTCTACGAGATCCTGCCCCCGGACGGTGGGCGCCATGCCTGGGTGCCCCTTGAGGAGATCCCACAGTATCTGATCGACGCCACCATCGTCATGGAAGACAGGACCTTTTATGATGATACTCTGTATACCAACTTTTACGGGGTGAGCGTCGAGGGTGTGGGTCGCGCCGTCGTGGGCGAGCTCACCGGCGATGACCGCGGAGGTGGCAGCTCGATCCCCCAGCAGCTCGTCAAGCTGATGGTTTTCGAGACCCTTGAGGAACGCGCCGATCGCAGCTATCTCCGCAAGCTGCAAGAGATGATCCTCACCACCGAGTTGATGCGCCGCTATCCCGGCCGTGAGGGCCGCGACCAGATCCTGGAAGCGTACCTCAACAACGTCTTTTACGGGCACTTTGCCGTGGGCGTCGAGGCCGCCTCGCGGGCCTATTTCGGCAAGAGCGTGCAGGATCTGACCCTGGCCGAAGCAGCCATGCTGGTGCCCCTGGGCCAGGCGCCCGCCCTCAACCCGATCTCGGCCCCCGAAGAGTCCAAGCGCCGCCAAGAGATCGTGCTGGACACCATGTACCTGCGCGGCTATATCACCGCCGAAGAGGCGTGGGAGGCCAAGCAGCAACCGATCGTGGTGCAGCCGCCGGTCCATCAGATGCAGGCGCCCCACTGGGTGCTCTTTGTGCGCAGCCAACTGGAGCGCCAGTTTGGCCCCGAGGCCGTCTATGGCGGCGGGCTCCAGGTGATCACCACCCTGGATCTCGACATCCAGCGCGAGGCCGAACGCATTGCCCGCGAGCATATCGCCGAAATCGGCCCAGAGCGGCAGGTGGGCAATGCCGCCGTCGTCGTGATCGAAAGCAAGACCGGTCAGATCGTGGCCATGGTCGGAAGTCTGGACTATAACAGCGAAGAGATCGACGGCAACATCAACATGACGGTGGCGCCGCGCCAGCCGGGCTCGGCCTTCAAGCCGTTCACCTATGCGGCGGCCTTTGCCCAGGGCTATACGCCGGCTACCATGGTGATGGATATCCGCACCAGCTTTCCGGATCCGCCCAACCCGCCCTATGTACCCGAGAACTTTACCCGTGGATACCGGGGCCCCATTACGCTGCGCGAGGCGCTGGCCTCTTCGTACAACATCCCCGCCGTAGCCATGACGCACAAAGCGGGCACCAACAATGTGCTGGAACTCACCCGCGCCATGGGCATCGAGACACTCAACGCCCCCAACTATGGGCTTTCGCTCGCCCTGGGGGCCGGCGAGGTGCGGCTGCTCGACATGGCCTACGCCTTTAGCGTGTTTGCCAATGGGGGCATGATGGTTGGCGAGCCCCGGGCGGTCGAGAATGTGCGCACAGGCCATCGCCAGCTCGATCCGGTCTCGATCCTGCAGGTGCGCGACGCCTCGGGCGAGTTGATCCATGCCCATCTTCAGCCGGCGTACCGACAGGTACTGCGCCCCGAGGTGGCATACCTCGTCAGCGATGTCCTATCGGACAACCAGGCACGTACGCCGGGCTTTGGCGCCAACAGCCACCTGATCGTGCCCGATCGTCCGGCTGCCGTCAAGACGGGCACCACCAACAACTTTCACGATGCGTGGGCCGTCGGTTACACCCCGCAGTATGTGACAGCGGTGTGGGGCGGCAACGCCGACTATAGCAGAATGCGCAATGCCACTGGGGTGCGCGTGGCGGGCCCCATTTGGCAGCGGCTGATGATGCACCTCCACGAGGGCAGACCGGTCGAGGTCTTTGAGCGGCCCCCCGGTATCGTCATGGCCGTGGTCGACGCCACATCGGGCATGTTGCCCACCGAGTACTCGCGCGCTCGTCGCCAGGAGCTCTTTATCGAGGGCACGGTGCCCACCACCTATGACGACGTTCACAGGCCCTTTGTCATCTGCACCACCAGCGGCAAGCTGGCCACGATATACTGTCCGGAGCACGAGGTCGAGACCCAGGTCTTTGCGATCTTTCCGCCCGAGGCCGATGACTGGGTGCGCGAGCAGGGCATACCCCAGCCGCCCGACCAGTTCTGCGACATGCATGGGCCAACGGCTGTAGGCTCTGACGTAGCCATCATCAGCCCCAGGCCCTTTGGCGCTGTTGGCGGGCAGGTGCAGGTCATGGGCAATGCCCGGGCTGGCAGCCAGGAACGCTGGTGGCTCCAGGTGGGCGAGGGCATGGATCCCACCCACTGGACGCCGATCACGCCCGAGCACGGCCATCATGTGGACAATGGCGAACTGGGCGTATGGGATACGAACGGGCTTTCGGGCCTGCACACCTTGCAGCTCACCGTCGTTGACGGCGGGCATATGCGCGAGGAGCGCATCCCGGTGATCGTCGATAACGAGCCACCGCAGGTGCGCATCGTGCGGCCCAATCCGGACGGCGCCCGCTACAACCCGGCGCCCTTCCAACGAGACGTGGACCGCACCTACGAGGCGGGCTATGACGAGTGGATCAACATCCAGGTCGAGGCCTCGGACAATGTGTCCATCAGCCATATTGACTTTTACATGAACGGACACCCCGTCGGCAGGAGCACCGTCGCCCCCTATACGGTGCGGGTGATGTTCAATGCCCTGCCTGGGGGCGTCGAGGATATGGAGGCGCTCCGTGCCGAACTGGGCACCCTGCCCGAGCTCAAACCGCCCGGCGGCGCCCGCTCCTTTATCGTGCATGTGGTAGCCTATGACACGGCCGGCAACCGCACCGTGAGCACCCCTGTGGATGCCTACTATATCGGCCGGTAGCCTCTAACAATCAACGAGCCGCAGCGACAAGCCCCCACGGGCATCGTCGCTGCGGCTCGTTTGCATCCCGTCACTTACAGACCTGGCGTCAGGTCGCGACCCGCTCCGCCTCTTCCAGAGCCAAGGCCTCACGCAAGGGCCGGCGATTGGGGCCATCCTCGGCGCCATGCTCCAGCAATCTGGCCCGCAGGGTGCCATTCTCCTCATAGTCGATGCGAGCATAGTTCAGGTGATAGTGGACGTCGTGCAGATCCTCGTGCTTGATCAGGCGGCGCCAGGCCTGTGCCGGGGCAGCGCCCATGTCCAGCATCCATGTCCATGAACCCGAGTTGATCCAGACCCCGCCCCCCTTCATCCGCTCCACCGATGGGACATGGGTATGGCCAAAGACCACCACCCGCGCTCCCTCCTCACGTACCTTGCGGCGCGCCACCTGATGCAGCCGCGCATGCAGATAGTGCTCTTCCAAGAGACCGTGGCTCAGCAACGGATCATTGGCGATCTCTTTGTCGGTGAGCACCCGGTCAAAGGAGGGTAGGCCGATCAAATCCTCGTGTTCTGTCGCAGTCTCACCGTTGGATCCATTCCCATTGAAATCGGCCTCCATCTCCCGAATCTCCTGCGCCAGTTGCTTGGACGATTGGGTCAGAGGCCGATGCAACCAGAGCAACCGTGGCAGGTGCGGCAGCATCAGCAGGACCAGGCGTATGGCCGCACGCGTATGAAAGCGCCAGAGGAACCAAAAGAGCGACGGCAGCGGCTTGACGCTGCTGATCCAATAGTGCTCTCGCTCCAGGCGGTTGACGACGCGAATCGAGATGGAGCCTCCGGGCACCATGCGAATCCGTCGCCTGTCCAGGGTATGATAGGGCTCGAGCATGTTCGGGTGCCGGTTGAGCGGATCGGCATACTGGTGACCATGCTCGATAAAGACGCCATCACGCGAGACGTTGACCGGCTCGAAACGCAGCAGCGGCTCCCGATCGCCATGCGCCTCGAGCGCATCGCGAATGGCATCCTGCACCGCGGGCCAGTGGGTCTGCATATCGTGGTTGCCCTTGATAATGGTGAGCGAGCGCTGGGGCGCCTCGGCTCGCAACCAGTCCTTGAGAGCAGCCACCACAATAGGATGCCCCCGGAGAATCAGGATCATGCGGTTCAGCGAGTCCTGCTCGCGGGTCCGTAGATAACATCGGCTCGGATAGCGCTTCTTGGGATCATAATCATCGGGATTCTTCAAGGATGGCACCTGCCAGAACTCGAAAATATCCCCATTCAATATCAACTCTGCCTCGCGCCCCTCGGCCTCGCTCTCGGCGGCCAGATCGGCCAGCAGGGCCGCAAACTCGTCGTCCTGCTCGAAATCCTCCAGCAGGTTGCCTTCAGGGATACGCCCGGCGCCTATATGAAGATCACTCATTACGATCTTGAACACGTCTCACTCCATTCAGGACGGTAGACCAAATATACTATATTGTAATGCTATGCATAATGGCGGTCAAACCAAAAGCCAGCGAACCACTGCCATGCGACTTGCGCTCTGCTCCAGGGGCGGGTAGACTGGAGTATGAGACCTTTACGACATGCCACCCCAGGAGCATCTTATGGCATCCAGCCGTGTGGCCCTGATTCGGGGCCAGGACCGATACAGCAACATCACCCACGCCCTCGAGGCGATCGATGTCCGCCGCGTCCGCCTCGATGCCTTCCGCGGCACCGCCGCCGACCCCCAGCGCCATCCGGCGGTGAGCATCCTGTAACCGCATGGCGGCCTGCGCCCCTTTCGGTGGTTGCCCTGAAGATAACTCTCTCCCTGTCCGGGGGTGGGAGAGGGTGGGGTGAGGGCAGACTCGGACCGGCGTGCCACATGGCGTCGGCACCCTACGGCACTTCCCTTGCTGAGGGTTTTTCCGGGCAGGCTGGAAGCCTGCACCACAACGGGCCCGCGGGGCCGGCACGCCGGGGGGCCGGCAGCATTACCCGGCAAGCCGCCACCGACGCCCGATCCACCCGCGGCATCCGGCCTGGTATTTCCGGCACAACCCCGAGTGATCGTCCGCCGCGGGCGAGCGGACCACTTTTTTCACTCTCGGATGCCGCGCGAAGCTTGACACGCTGGGCCGATGGGTTAAACTCAAGGGCATGAGTCGAGCGTTC
>SKRJ01000107.1 GCA_007118555.1 Anaerolineae bacterium
ATGCGCCCCACGCGGGCCATGGCCGTCGCCATCAGGCGTGGATGGTGCACGATCGCCGTCTGATCCTGCACGTGAAAACCGGCCGCCTCCAGCTCCTGACGCAACTCGGTGGCCGTGTAACGGGCTCCGACGAAATAGGGCGTCAGTCCGAGCCGTACGATGAGGCGCAGGAGAGGATCGCCGACGTTGCTTCGATTCGCCAGGGTAATGACGAGCTTGCCGCCAGGCTTGAGGACGCGATACAGCTCGCACAGGCTCACATGCAGGTCCTGCTCGTCCTCAAAGTGGTCGAGCGTCGAGGGAGAAAGGACATAGGCCAGGCTGTCGGCGGCGAGAGGTAGCCGTCGGGCGTCCGCCGTCAGGCAGACCAGGTCACCGCGAGGGTCATTGCGGGCGGCGCTGGCGACGGCGCCGGGTGCCAGGTCCATGCCGACGCGCAGACAGCCTGTGGGCATGCGCCAGAGCAGGGCATCCACCCCTGTGGACTCTTCAAACAGATCGGTCTTGAGTTGGGGGCCGTCGGCCTGCCACCCCCAACGCTCCAGCAGCGCCAGGTACGCCTGCGTCTTGAGCTCGCCCACAAAGGCGTCCATATAGTGGCCCCGCTGCGCCAATGACCGGGTCACGCTGTCCCAGTATGCCGCATCCAGTGCACCGACGCGCCCGCCTCGATCACGCTCGTTCGTCTGGCTCACTCGAACTCTTCCTCATGATCCGCGTTGATCTCCCACAGGTCGTGTTGCTCCCCCACCAGATTTCGCGCAGCCAGAATGCCGGTCATCATCGAGTGATCCAGGTTGTTGTAGCGGTGCATCCCGCTGCGCCCGATAGTCTGCAGGTTCTCGATGCCGCGCAGGTAGGCGCGGATGGTTTCTACGCTCTGCCGATAGGTCTCGTCATAGATCGGATAGGCCTTGGGGTGGCGCACCGCGGTGGCATCCTCGATCCAGGCTGGATCGGCCAGGCCTAGGGCATGCAGTTCTCGCCCCGCCAGGTCGATGAGCTCTGCGTTCGAGAGCGACCAGATTTCATCCCCCTCAGAGCAGAAATACTCCAGGCCGAGGCTCGACTTGCACGGGTCAGGCAGGAGCTCGGCGCTCCAGTTGCCGAAATTCTGGATGCGCCCCACGATGACAGAGGGGTCGTGGACATAGATCCAGTGATAGGGAAAGAGGCTGGGGCGGTCAATGGCCACCTGCACGATGACAAAGGCGCGGTGACGCAGCCTTTGCGCGGCCGCCTGCACCTCCGCCGGGGGCGACGGCTTGAGGGACATGACGAGCTCGTCCAACGGCATGCTCGAGATCAGCCTTGGGCACGGTAGCGTCTGCTGGCCACCCGAGTTCTGTACGACGAGGTGGTCTATGCGCGATCCGGTGCGCACCAGCTCGAGCACGCGGCTATGCAGCGATACCTGGCCCCCGGCGGTGACAACCTGGTCGGCAAAACGCTCCCACATCATGCCAGGGCCCAGGCGGGGGTACAAAAAGTGGTCGGACAGGGTCTTGGCGCGGCTGCCAAGGCCCAACGCGTTGATGACCGCCGTCACGAGAGAGAGACCCTTGATACGCTGGGCGGCCCAGTCGGCGCGCAGCTCGCTGCAGGGCATGCCCCACACCTTTTCGGTGTACGTCTTGAAGAACGTCTCATAGAGGCGCGCCCCAAACCGACGCGTCACCCACTCCTCAAAGGTATCGTCGCCATCGGGCGGCGCGAGGCGCGTCTGCACATAGCTGGCCAGGATACGGGCTGTCTCGACAGGGCCCAGGCGCGCAAAGGTATCCCAGGCCTGCAACGGGTAGCGGAAGAAACGGCCGCCGTAATAAATCCGCGATTGCCGGTGCACCGTCAGCAGGTCGGGCCCCAGCATCTCTTCCCAAAGACGTCCGATCTCGGGCATCTGGGTTAGAAAACGGTGGCCGCCCAGGTCAAAGCGATAGCCGGCGTGCTCCTCGGTGCGTGAAAGACCGCCGGGACGCGACAGCCCCTCGATCACGTGCGGTGTGAGGCCAAGGCGGATCAACTCGTGCGCGGCGGCGAGGCCTGCGGGCCCGGCCCCGATGATCAATGTGTCCTCGGTCTGCATGGCGGTACTGATGCTGCTCTCCTCTTGACTGCGTCCGATGCTGCTAGATTGGGTCGGGTTCGTCGTCGGCGTCGTCAAAGGTCACCGTAACCCCATAGAGAATCAACCCAAGCTCACGCCCATCCTCGATGCCGTACTCGAGCGGCTGCCAGGTTTCGGTCTGGATCCCGATCGTGAGGGGCGCCAGATGGGGCCGCTGTATACTGTCAACCTCGATCAGAAAACGCTGTGGGTCTACCCGGTGCTCGACCTCTGCCTCGAGCAGCACCGTACCTTGCGCAGTTACGACCATGACGGTTTCGCCTGCCCCCGGAGCCCGCCATGCCCCCACGTCGAGAGCGATAGTGGCGCGCGGCGATGGCAGCGCTTGCGGCACCGGAACCGTAATGCGCGCCTCCTCGCGGGTCCAGCGAAAGAGCCGCCCTTTGTGATCGAGCTCCAGGCCATGCACGCCCCGCAGGTAGGGGTAACTGCCCTCGCCGATCGGGATCGTGACCGTCAGGTTCTGAACTATCGAAAGCTCGCTCAGGGGGACGATCTCGTAGATATCGACCACAAAGGACATCGTAGCAATGCTGTCGGCGGTGGGCGGCGGCGTCCGCTCGTATCTCACGCGCGGCGCCTGGATGATATAGGCCGCATAGCTCTCCAAGCCATAGTTTGTGGGTTGCCACATCAGATCGCCATCGATCACGTTGACAAAGACGCGTCGTCCCTCTTCATGGGCGGACTCGACCAGAGCCTCCAGGCCCTCGCCCAGATTCGGGTTCAGAGGCTCAAGAAAGCCAAGAACGCTATAGCCAAAGACCAACTCCATTGCCTGAGGAATGCGTTGGCCATAGGGTCCATGATCAAAGACCAGGATGGCGTCCTCGGGGTATAGCGACGCCAGATCCTCCAACTGATCCCACAGGCCGGCCATCTCGCGATAGTGCACAAAGGGCAGGGTGGTGCGGCCAAAGAGGGCGATGGAGATCACGACGAGTACGGCCAGCACCAGGCCTACCGGCCAACGCACCAGCCGTCCCCGCAGCGCCGTCAGAGCGACGACGGTCGCCCACACGCGATCATACAGCAGCCCGATGCCCAGGGCCACGGCGGGGATGATAAAGGGCACGAACCGCCGGATCGCCCATGGGTGCACCC
>SKRJ01000278.1 GCA_007118555.1 Anaerolineae bacterium
AGGCGGCGCAGGCGGTGCAATTTTTGTTGACGACGGCGATGCCTTCCACCATTTCCAACGCGGCATAGGAACAGACGGCGACGCAGGCCTCACAGCCGATGCAGGCCTCGCCATCGATAAGCAACAGTCCGTCTGCCATCGCCTACACCACCTTGTCCGCGAGCAGTTGCTCGACCAGGGCCGCCACCGATTCCTCCGTATCGCCCTCGAACAGTTGCGCCTGGCCGCTGCGGCGTGGCGGCGTAAACACCCTCACCACCTGGGTGGGCGAGCCATCCAGCCCCAGCAGCGCCGGGTCAGCCCCGGGCAAATCCTCCGGCGCCCACACCGGTATCTCGGTGGCGCGGGCCCGCCGCAGGCCCCGGCGCGTGGGGTAGCGCGGCGTGTTGATGCCCTTGAGCACCGTGACCACCGCCGGTAGCCCCGCCGAGACGACCTCGGTGCCCTCCTCGAGCAGGCGCTCGACCACGATGCGCCCGGCGGCGGGCTCCAGCTCGCGGATGCGCCACACATAGGTGAGCTGCGGCAGGCCGAGCTGGTTGGCGATGCCCGGCCCCACCTGGCCCGTGTCGCCATCGATGGCCTGCTTGCCGCACAGCACCAGATCCACTGGCTGCAGAGCATCGATGGCCCGGGAGAGGGCATAGGCCGTGGCCCAAGTGTCCGAGCCGGCAAAGCCACGCCCGCTCAAGAGCACCGCCTGGTGACAGCCCATGGCCAGGGCCTCGCGCAGTTCCCGCTGGGCCTGGGGCGGCCCCATGCACAGGGCCGTCACCGTGCCGCCGTGGGTGGCGACCAGGCGCAGCCCCTCCTCGAGGGCGTACATGTCAAAGGGATTGATCTCGGCGCCGATGCCTTCGCGAAGCATCGTACCGGTGATGGGATCGAACTGGACCTCGGTGGTCTCGGGCACAGATTTGATGCATACAACGACGTGCATTAGCAGCGGTTCTCCTCTAGGCGACGATGGGGCGCCGCGCCCTTGCCTGGCAATCGAGTATACCCCACAAGCCCCTGACGGCGCAAAGGTCCCTGGGCCGCATAGGAGAGAGCCGCAGGCATTTGACAGGGGCGACAAGGCTGCCTATTCTTGGCTCGATCAGGGCAGCCTGGCTGGGCATCGGATACTGTCTACGCCCACCGACAGCGTCTGGTGCGCTAGAGGTAGAGCGCCTTTCTGGCCCGGCTGCGCCGAGCATGTCATTAACCCCATGAGTGGAGGAGTGAGAACCATGTGGATTGAAGAGGTCAAGACCTATCTGGTCAACGCCAACGTGTTGCAGAGCGCCGATCGGCCTCGGGGCCGCAACTGGCTCTTTGCCAAGATCTCGACCTACGAAGGCGTGGACGGGATCGGCGAGGGCAGCGGCTGGCCCGAGGTCGTCGAAAAGGGCATCCAGGAGATCGCCGAGTCGCTCTACCGGGAAGAGCCGTTTCACACCGAGCGCATCTGGCAAAAGCTGTACCGCATGCTCCATGCCCACGGCCTGACGGGCACGGTGCGCGGCGGCGTGATCAGCGCCCTGGACATGGCGATGTGGGACATCAAGGGCAAGCAGCTCGAGGTCCCCATCCATACCCTGCTGGGGGGCAAGATACACAACCGCATCCGCATCTATGGCCACGCCAACAGCGTACGCGAGGCCCGCGTCCTGGTGGAAAAGGGCTATACGGCGTTCAAGTGCGGCCCCAATGTCGAGACGCTGGCGGAACTGCGTGACGAGTTTGGCTATGACGTTGACATTGGCGTGCATTGCCACGGCGAGTTCTCGGTGGCCGAGGCCCTGAGCCTGGCCGACGACATCCGCCCGTACAAGCCGGTGTTCCTGGAGGAGCCCACCAACCCCGATGACCTGGAGGCCCTGCGGTGGCTCGGCCAGCGCGCCCGGGTGCCTCTCGCCGCCGGTGAGCGCCTCTTTTCCAAGTGGTCCTTCCGCGAGCTGTTCGAGACCCGCGCCATCGCCATCGCCCAGCCCGAGATCACCCGCATCGGCGGCATCACCGAGGCGAAAAAGGTCGCTACGCTGTGCGAGGCCTTTGGCGTCATGCTGGCGCCCCACGACGGCTCCACCGGCCCGATCGCCGAGATGGCCAACCTGCACGTGCTGGCCACCACGCCCGCCACACTGTTCCTAGAGCATCGGGATCGCGACGTGTTCTGGCGACGCGAGGTCGTGGATGGCGTCATCCTCGACAAGGACGGCCACCTGGCCGTGCCCGACGAGCCCGGCCTGGGCCTGACGCTGAACGAAGAAGCGGTGGCCAAGTACCCGCCGTCGCCCTATAGCCGCTACCGCTACACCTACGAGGACGAGATCGCGATCAACCGCCGCCGCAAGGGCGTGGATGGCTAGGACGCCCTGTTGATAGCACACATGAGCGGGCCGGCTCACCAGGAACCAGGTTCCAGCGAGCCGGCCCGCTCTCTTTGTCGCCACGGTATCGACCGCTCTGGCCCTTGACACGCGCCTTGGAATGCCGTACACCATGCGCACCGATATCTCACAGCAGGGAGAGGGAATGATGGAACAACGACAGTTTGGCAATACCGACCTGACCACCTCGGCCATCGGCTTTGGCACCTGGGCGCTGGGCACCACCCAGTACGGCGAGATCGATGTGCAGGAGGCGAGCGACGCCCTGCAGCAGGCCATCGATGCCGGCATCACTCTGGTGGACACCGCCGAGGCCTATGGCCCCAACTTTTGCGAGGAGATCCTGGGCAAGGCGCTGGGCGATCGCCGCAAGGACGTGGTGCTCGTCACCAAGGTGGGCTTTGTGGTCAACGAGGAGAACAAGATCACCGGGCGAAGCTCGCGCTATGACGACATCATCGCCCACACCGAAGGCTGCCTCAAGCGGCTGGACACCGACTGGGTCGACCTCATGCTGATTCACTGGCCCGATGCGAACACGCCCTTTGAGGAGAGCATGCGCGCCCTGGAGGCGCTCAAGGAATCGGGCAAGATCCGCCACTATGGCGTGTCGAACTATACCGTGCCGATGATGCAAGAGTGCGAGCGCTATGGCCATCTGACGGCCAACCAGGTCGGCTACAACCTGCTGGATCGCCGCGTCGAAAAAGAGGTGCTGCCCTACTGCCTCGAGCAGGGCATCGGGTTCATGGCCTATGGCTCGCTGGCCTTTGGCCTGCTGGCGGGCGCCTTTGACGAAACCACGTCCTTTGTGGATTGGGACTGGCGCTCGCGCGGCAACGCC
>SKRJ01000075.1 GCA_007118555.1 Anaerolineae bacterium
CGCCCGCCGTGGCCGAGCGGGCCCGGGGGCTGGGGTTTTTTCACGCGGTGTTCGATGGGGGCGAGCCGGTAGAGGCCATACTGGGCTATCTGCGGGGGCAGCCCTACGAGTCGCCCCGGGCAGAGGACTATCCGGATACGACTATCGAGCGGATCGCCTGGCGCCAGCCCTACCCGATCCTGCGCCACCATTTTGGCCTGCCGACGATGGAGGCCACGCGGGAGGGGGTGGCCGAGATCGCCGAGGCACGAGTGCTGGATGTGATCTCCCTGGGCATCGATCAGGACGCCCAGGAGAATCATTTCCACCCCGAGCGCCAGGATCCCCGTCGCAGCGGCGCGGGCGGCGTGCCCGTGCGCAGCGCCGATGACTATGCGGCGCTGTACGCTGCCAGCCGGCGGGGCAACTATCCCCTCATGCGCTCTTACTCGGGCACCGACGACCTGGAGCGCCTGGCGGAGGTGCACTTGGCCACGATTCAGAACGCCTGGTGCGCCGTGTCGCTCTACTGGTTCAATCGGATGGATGGACGCGGGCCGTGGGAGCTGGAGGCCTCTATCGCCGAGCACCAGCGGCTGATGGCCTGGTATGCCGAGCGGGACGTCCCCGTGGAGGCCAACGAGGCCCACCACTGGGGCCTGCGGGATGCGCCCGACGTGATCTTTTGCGCCGCGTCCTATCTGGCGGCCTACAACGCCCGGGCCATGGGGGTGGGGGACTATATCGTGCCGCTGATGTTCAACAGCCCGCCCAGTCTGGGTGAGCGCATGGATCTGGCGCGCATGCTGGCCACGCTGGACCTGATCGAGCCGCTGGCCGGGGAGAGTTTCCGCATCTGGCGGCAGACGCGCACCGGCCTGTTGAGCTATCCCCAGGATATGGATGCAGCTCGGGCCCATCTGGTGGCCACAGTCTATCTGCAGATGGCGCTGCGGCCCCACATCGTGCATGTGGTGGGCTACAGCGAGGCCCAGCATGCGGCCACGGCGCCCGAAGTGATCGAATCCTGCAAGCTGGCCCGGCGCGCCATCGAGAACGCCCTGCACGGCCAGCCCGATATGGCCGCTGACCCGGCCGTGGCGGCGCGACGCGCGACGCTGGTGGCCGAGACGCAGCATACGCTTCAGGCGATTCGTAGGCTGGCGGGCTCGGACGGGGCTGACGGCCTTGATCCATTGACCGATCCGGCCACGCTGGCGCGGGCTGTCACCAGCGGCGTGCTGGACGCCCCGCACCTGGTGAACAACCCTTATGGGCGGGGCAAGATCGTGGCGCGGGACGACGGACAGGGGGCGTGGGTGGCCGTTGATCCGGACACAGGCCAACCTCTCTCGGAGCAAGAGCGACTGGCTCGGCTGGGGATACCCAGTTGCTAGACACACAAAGGAGCAGGGCATGACAGAGATCACGCGCTATGCCATTATCGGCGCTGGACACGGTGGCAAGGTCATGGCTGCTCATCTGGCCCTCATGGGCCTGACGGTCAGCCTGTACAACCGCACGCCCGAGAATGTCGCCGCCATTCGCACACGCAGGGGCATCGATCTGGACAGCTTTGAGGGAGGCCCACGGGGATTCGGGCGGTTGCGGTGCGTGTCTTCGGATCCCGCCGAGGTAGCAAGGGATGCACAGGTTCTGATGGTGGTGGTGCCCTCCAGCGCCCATGCCGACATCGCTCGCACCTTTGGGCCGCACCTGCGAGACGGGCAGATCGTGGTCTTGCATCCGGGGCGTACCGGGGGCGCCCTCGAGTTTCGCCAGGTGCTCATGCGGATCGGTTGCACCGCCAGCGTGCTGCTGGCCGAGGCCGAGACGCTGATCTATGCCGGCCGCTCCGATGGCCCGGCCCAGGCGCGCATCTTTGCCATCAAGGAGGCAGTGCCCCTGGCGGCGCTGCCGGCCACCCAGACCCAGATCGTGCTCGATGCGCTGTGCGGGGCCTATCCTCAGTTCATCGATGGCGGCACGGTCCTGCATACCGGCCTGAACAACATGGGGGCGATCTTTCATCCGGCCCTCACGCTGCTCAATGCGGGTCGAATCGAGTCCACCCGCGGCGAGTTTCAGTTCTACATCGAGGGCGTAACACCGTCGGTGGCGCGGGTGCTGGAGGAGCTGGACAGGGAGCGCGTAACGGTGGCGGCGGCCGTCGGGATACGAGCGCGCACGGCCATGGAATGGCTCAAGATGGCCTATGACGCTACCGGCGAGAACCTGCACGAGGCGATCCATAACCAGCCCGGCTATCGCGGCATCAAGGCGCCTCCCACGCTCAATCACCGCTACGTCTTTGAGGACGTCCCCATGAGCCTGGTGCCCATCGCGGCCCTGGGCCAGCGCTATGGCGTGTCGGTGCAGGCCATCGACAGCATCATTCGGCTGGCCTGCACGATCCACCAGACCGACTATTGGCGGCGAGGGCGCACGCTGGACAAGCTGGGCATCGTGCAACTGAGCGTGAGCGAGCTGATGCGCCTGGTGCAGGAGGGCCTCGAGGACTGACGAGGCCCTCGGCCCCTATGCCGACTCCTCGACCCCCAAAAAATCCACGATGGCGGCCAGCACGACCCGCGTGGTGCGCACGATATCGTCCACGGCCACCGATTCCAGATCGGCGTGGGCTGTGGTCGAGCCGGTGCCGTGGGCCACGACGGGGATGCCTGCTTGCCGGGCGATGATGTTGACATCGCTCACGCTCTGGGCCCCGGTGTCGGGCAGATCCTGGCCCACGACCTGCCGGTAGGCGCGGCGCAGCGATTCGGCGATGGCCGCGTCGGGCTCGATGGCATAGCCCAGGCCGTTGCTCAGCAAGCGCAGCTCGGTATGAATGTCGTCCGGTCGCTCCACCGACGCCAGAAGGCGCTGGAACTCGGCCTCGACGTCTTCCCAAGACTTGTCGGGCCAGTAGCGGTAGGTGCCGTTGAGGAACGCCCGGGTGGGTACCCGGTTGTAGAAATCGCCGCCGTGGATCTGGCCGATGAACAGGGTCTCGGGTCCCAGCAGGGGCTCGTCGGCCTGGGCCAACTCTGCGTGGCGCTCGAGAAAACGGTGGCAGAGGGCCGTGGCATAGTGCAGGGGGTTGGCGACGCCCCGGGGTCGGGCGGCGTTCTCGTGCATCACCTCGCCATCGCGCCAGATATCCAGCTCGTAGAGGGCCTGGCCCTTGCCGCGGATGGCGAGCTCATCAAAGCCGCCCTCGAGCACCAGGGCCGCATC
>SKRJ01000130.1 GCA_007118555.1 Anaerolineae bacterium
ATCTCGCAGGCGGGCCAGACAGCCCCCGAGAGGCGCGCAAATTGACGCAGGGTCTGGGCTGTATGATGCACCGCCACGGCGCCGCTGCCTCCTGCCACGATGCGCTGGGGCGTAATGCGCACATAGTAGGCCTGCTCGCCCCGCTCGGCGATGGCGTCGTCGGGCTGGGGCTCGCCGAGGCAGGCCTCTACGGTGATCGGGTCGTCGCTCAGGAGAATGATATTGTCGCTCCGGTGCAGGCGCGCCGGCTTGACGATGGCCAGATCCAGGCCGGTGGCCTCGACGATCTCTTGCTTGAGCGACCAGGCGGAGAACCACTCCTCTGCGCCCGACTCGGGCAGGAGCACGATCTGGGTCTCCGGCGTGAGGCGAAAGTCGCCCTCGCCGTCGACGACCTGTTGTGGGATGGGCAGAACGGCGGGGATATGGTGTGACATGACAGCTCCTTTCAGGAGATTGGCGATCACAGGATCGACACAGACGCGGCTGTGTGCCTACTTCAATCATACCTGAATCGAACCGTTTTGTGCAGGCGTGACGCCTACATGCGGACGCATACATGCGTCACGCCTGCACGTGGATTCAGTCGCTGAGATACGGGATGCTCTGGGAGCCCTCGGGCAGCACGAGCAAACGCCCGCCTTGCCCGTTGGCCCTGCATCGCTCCAGCTCTTGGCGCACCGCCGCCTCGATATCGTCCACGGGGCAAAAGAGCATGTCGCTGATCTGCTCGGGGGAGAGTCCGCCGCTATAGACGTGGATCTGAGCCAGCTTCATGAGGCCGGCGTGCAACTGGGCCTCCCACTGGTCGTGCCGCCGAAAGCCCGGCGCGCCGATCAGCTCCAGGATGCCCTCGGGCGTCCCGCCCTCCATGACCAGGTTGCGGTACTCGCCATAGTCGGGGATGCCCCCCCGGCACTCGCTGGCCACGATGATGCTGCCGCCGGGGCGGATCGCCTGGGCCGCCGCCGAGATGCCCTTGATGGTCTGGTACAGGTTGATATCCAGCGGATAGCCGCTGTTGGTCGTCAGCGCCACATCGAACGGCTCGTCCACCGGCACCATGGCGGTCTCTCGCACCATGGCGCACCCTCGGGCGTGGGCCGCCTCGACGTCCCCGGCAAACACGCCGGTGATCTGCCCCAGGCGGTTCAGTGTGACGTTGAGCAGGAAATGGGGCGGCGCCATGCGGGCGAAATCGCGCATCTCTTCCCAGATCGGGTTGCCCTCGCGCACGCCCCAGGTGGTGCGCGGATCGTCCAGCATGGCATAGCCGTGGTTGTCCATGATGCTCTCGATGCCCGCCACCGCCGGCAGCACGGCCTTGGGCCCGCCGCTGAACCCGGCAAAGATATGGGGCTCGATGAACCCGGTGACGATGCGGAAATCGGCCTCGTAGTAGATGCGGTTGACCATGGCGCGATGGCCCTGGGGCGTGTGGCCCATATCCACCAGGTTGTCGCTGTCAAAGGCATCGTGGTTGACCACTCGATAGTTCTCGACGATCTCGCGCCCCAGCATCCCGATGAACTCGTCGCGGGTGTTGGCGACGTGGGTGCCGGTGCCGTTGATGAGCGTGATCTGCTCGCGGGGCACCACGCGCTCGATCTCTTGCAGGAGCACGGGCAGCACCCGGTCGTTGGGCATGGGCCGGGTGATGTCGGAAAATACGATGGCGACCGTGTCGCTGGCATTGAGCTGGTCGATCAGGGGCGCCGACTCGATGGGCGCCGCCAGGGCGTCGCGCAGCGCCCGGGCCTCGTCGAGCAGGCCGGCCACCTCCCGCGGCCAGATCACCGTGGCATCGTCAGGCACATCGACCTGCAGGCCGGTCTGTCCATACTTGAGCTCGATTCGCATCTATGGCTTCTCCTTGATGGGGTTCGTTGCCTGATGATAGCCCCACAAAGCCCGAGAGGCAAGCGGGCGGGCGCAGCGCGGGAGCCGGCTCGTTCCGCATCGCCGCTCTCGACAGGCGCCCCGCCCCTGCGTATACTGGGTGGCGCAAGAAACCTCCTGTGGAGAAGAGTGTGATAAAGGTCGATCTACACGTCCATACCTATCGTTCGGGCGACTCGTTGGCTCGCCCGGAGGAGCTCGTCTATTGGATGGCCCGGCGCGGACTGGGCGCCATGGCCATCACCGACCACAACACCATCCAGGGCGCCCGCGAGGTGGCGGCGCTGGCCCCCGGCGCCATCATCATCGGTGAAGAGATCTTGACCCGCCGGGGCGAGATCATTGGCCTGTTCCTGCGCGAGCACATTCCCGCGCAGCTCTCGCCCCGCGAGACCATCGAGCGCATCCATCAGCAGGGTGGCCTGGTCTATATCCCCCACCCTGCCGATCGCATCGGGGCCTCGCCGCTCGAGCCCGAGGCACTGCTGGCGGTGCTGCCCCTGGTGGACCTGATCGAGGCGTTCAATGCGCGCTCCCTGGGCCGTTTCCTCAACCGCCGGGCCGCCGCGCTGGCCCACGAGTACGACCTGCCCATGGGCGCCGGCAGCGATGCTCACCGCGCCCGCGATGTGGGCCGGGCGTATGTCGAGATGCCCCCCTTTCGGGACGCCCGATCGTTTCTCGAGGCGCTCTCCGAGAGCAGGATCCACGGGCGCATGGTGGGGCTCCTGGGGCGGCTGGCCCCGACCCATGCCCGATTTGTCAAGCGACGCCAGGAACGACAGGAATAGCCCTGCCGCTACCGACAAGAGAGGATGAAGGATGCTCAAGGCCGTGACGCTGGACTTTTGGGCCACCCTGGTCGACGATCGGCATGGCGCCGTCCCTCGACGCATCGATGCGCTGTCCGCACGGCTGCCCGAGATTGAACGGGAACGGGTGCGCAGCGCCTACAAGGCGGCCTGGGATGACTTTTTGCGCGCTGGCAGGCAGGGTTGGGGCTTGCCGCCCGCCATGGTGCTCAGCGCCACCCTGGGCGGCCTGGGCGTGAGCCTGCCCCCCGAGGCCTATGCCCAGGTACTGCGCACATGGGAGAACTCGTGCATTGACAGGCCGCCGCCCCTGGTGCCCCAGGCCGCCGAGACGCTGCGTGCGCTACGGGCCCAGGGCCTGCGTATTGGACTCATCTCGGACACCGGCGTGTCGCCCGGCCAGGTGCTGCGACAGTACCTGGTGCTACGGGGCCTTCGCTCGCTGTTCGACTGGCTCACCTTTTCCAACGAGACCGGCGTG
>SKRJ01000073.1 GCA_007118555.1 Anaerolineae bacterium
CTCGGCTACTGCGTCATTGCCGTTAGCGAGGGCATTGTTGATGACAAGGGCCAGCCCTATGCCAGCGGCGCCGGCCGTACCATGCGCGACGCTTTTGGCCACGAGGTCAAGCAGGGCGTGGTCGAGGCGGTAGCCGAGATCATCCTGGAAAAGACCCAGATTCGGGCCCGCTTTGACAAGCCCAGCTACTTGCAGCGTTCCTTTGTGCAGTTGGCCTCGTCCGTGGATCAAGAGGAGGCGTATCGGGCGGGCGTCGAGGGCGTGCGCTATGCCGTCAGCGGGTCTACCGGGCAGATGGTGAGTTTCGTGCGCGAGCCCGGCCCGGAGTATGCCATCCGATACGAGTTGGCCGATTTGAGCCAGATCGCCAACCAGGAGCATACCATCCCCGACGAGTACATCAGCCCCGAGGGCAATGACGTAACCGACGCATTCCTCGACTATGTGCGGCCCCTGATCGGCCCTCCGTTGCCACCCTTTGCGCGACTGGCCAAGCACCCCGTCACAAGACGCTAGGAACCATCACCTCCTTTTCGGCACGGACTGTATCACAGCACAGTCCGTGCCGAGCTGTTTGTGCCTCAACCCTCTGCAAGCGCCTACATATGCCAAGGCCGTTGCAATGTCCCTGTCTTGGTGGTATGATTATTCTAGTCTTTGTGCTCTAATGTCAATGGCTGTCATTCTATGTCTGACATCCGGCCTACGTTAGCGTAGGATCGCGAGGGAGGTTGAGCCATGACCGTACATAAATACGTGATCGTAGGGGGCGGGCAAGCGGCCGCCAGCGCCTGCGAAGGAATACGACAGATCGATTCGTCCGGTAGCATTCTGGTCATCACCGATGAGGAGTACCTGCCCCACCAGCGACCCCCTTTGTCCAAGTCCTATCTGGCGGGCAAAGCCGGGCTCGACAAGGTGATGGTGCATGACGAATCTTACTATGCCGAGAACAATATCGAGGTGATGACGGGTGTCTCCGCAACAAGGATCAGCCGACGCGGACGCAAGGTGGCGCTTGACAGTGGCTCTACCGTCGAATATGAGGAACTGTTGCTCGCCACCGGGGGGCGCGCCTGGCGCCTGCCGTTAAGCGGCGCCGAACTGCCCGGCGTGTTCACCCTGCGAACCATCGAGAACTCGGATGCCATACGGGCAGCCGCCGAGGAGGCCGAGGAGGCGGTGGTGATTGGGGGCAGCTTTATCGGCTGCGAGGTGGCAGCAACCCTCACCCAACTGGGCGTTCACGTGACCATGTGCTTTTTGGAGGAGTATCCCTTGCAGGCCGTTGCCCCCCCAGAGCTTGGAGGGCACATCAGGGAGATATTCGAGGACGAGGGCATACGCGTGATCCCCACCATGCGCCCGGAGCGCATCGTCGGTGACGAACGCATCGAGGCGGTGCATCTCGAGAACGGCGAGGTCGTGGCCTGCGATATGGCCGTGATGGGCGTGGGCGTCCGCCTGAACACCCAGCTTGCTCGTGACGCCGATCTCGATCTGACCGACTTTTCGGCGATTGCCGTCGACGAGATGCTGCGCACCAGCGATCCCCACATCTGGGCCGCGGGCGATATCGCCGCGTGGCCCGATCCCCACTATGAGCGCCGGCTGCGGGTCGAGCACTGGGACGTGGCACGCGCCCAGGGAGAGCAGGCGGGGCGCAATATGGCGGGCGCCTCCGAGCCGTATACCGTTGTGCCCTACTTTTTCTCTGACATCTTTGATCTCAGTTTTGAGGTCTGGGGCGACCTGGTAGACTGGGACCAGACGGTCACACGGGGGTCGTTGGAGGAAGAGAGCGTCTCGTACTGGTATTTCCGCGACGAGATCCTGGTGGGCGTGCTCGCTCTGGGCCGCCCCGACGACGAGCGCGATCCCATGGAGCAGCTTGTGGCGCGCGGTCTGAAATACGACGATGTGGCAGAAGCATTGCAGGACACCGACCAGTCGCTGGATGACCTGATGTAGGCTGATTGGGTGACAATCTGACAACGCGAAAGGAAGCACGGATGACGAACCGACTGGCGATTGACGGAGGCACGCCGGTGCGCACGGCGGGCTATCCAAGCTGGCCCCAGTGGAATGAGACCGAGGAACAGGCCCTCTTGGAGACACTCCACTCGGGGAACTGGTGGGCGCCGCCCGGCAACCAGGTCTATACCTTTGAGCAAGAGTTTGCCGCCTATCACGAGGCGCAATACGGCGTCGCCTGCACCAACGGCAGCGCCGCCATCGAGGTGGCCCTGCGTGCCGCCGGCGTCGACTGGGGCGACGAGGTTATTACGACGCCCTATACGTTTATCGCCACCGCGGCCTCCTGCCTGTTGGTGGGCGCCATCCCGCGCTTTGCGGATGTGCTCCCCAACACGTGGAACCTGGACCCGGCCCAGGTCGAGGCGCTGATCACGCCCCGCACCAAGGCGATCCTGCCAGTCCATATCGCCGGCGAGCCAGCCGACATGGATGCGCTGCGGGCCCTGGCCCAGGAGCACAATCTCGTGCTGATCGAGGACGCGGCCCAGTCCCACGGCGCCATGTGGAACGGCCAAAAGATCGGCGCCCTGGGCGACATGGGTACGTTCAGCTTTCAGGCCAGCAAAAACGTCTCTTCCGGCGAGGGCGGCATTATCCTGACCAACAATGAGGAGTGGGCCCAGCGCTGCTGGTCGATCGTCAATGTGGGGCGCTCGCCCGAGGGCGCCTTTTACCAGCATGTGAACCTGGCCAGCAACTATCGCCTGGCCGAGTGGATGGGGGCGGTGCTGCGGGTGCAGTTGACGCGGCTCGACGAGCAGACAGAAACGCGCATCAGCAACGCCGCCTATCTCGCCGAGGCCCTGAGCGAGGTGCCCGGCCTCGACCCCGTCCCCGGCGATCCCCGTACCACCCGTAATGCCTACCACCTGTTCCGCGTCTGGTACGATCCCGAGGCGTTCGGCGGCCGCGATCGCGAGGCGTTTACCCGGGCCATGGAGGCGGAGGGCATCCCCATGCGCGCGGGCTATCCCGAGCCCCTCAGCCGTCAGGACGTGATCGTCCAGCGCTCGGACTATATCCGCGAGCGCCTGGGCCTGCCCGCCGAGGATGTGGACGCGTGCCCCGTGTGCGAGGATGTATGCAAGCGCGGCATGTGGCTCTATCAGACGCTGCTCCTGACCGAGCGGCAGGATCTGGACGA
>SKRJ01000023.1 GCA_007118555.1 Anaerolineae bacterium
AGGCGCTCTATCTCGTGCAGCGCATCCGCGACGAGGCGCATCGCTTTGCCGTCACGTACCATCGCAAGCTGCGCGCCCGCGAGGGCACCCGCTCGGTGCTGGACGAGATCCCCGGCGTGGGGCCCAAGCGGCGCCAGGCGTTGCTGCGGCACTTTGGCTCGATCGACGCCATCCGCAAGGCCAGCGTCGACGAACTGGCGGCGGTGCCGAGCATGAACCGCGCGACGGCCGAGGCCGTGGCCAACCACCTCTAGTAATACGCCCGCACGGGCGTGTGTACGTCGGCACGTCTTACTCGACGCTCTCGAGCTGGACGACGGTGATACCGTCGCCGCCCTCGGAGAGCTCGCCGGGCCGCCAGGAGCGCACCAGCGGGTGGCCGCGCAACTGATCGCGCACCACCTGCTTGAGCACCCCCATCCCCTTGCCGTGCACGATGTGGACCCAGGGCAGGGAGGCCAGATAGGCCTCTTCCACGTACTTGGACACGGCGGATATGGCCTCGTCGGCCCGCATGCCGCGCAGATGCAGCTCCATGCTGGGCGCGGGGCCCTTGGCCCGCCGGATCGGGGTCTCTGGTGGAGACTCGTCTTTTGGGCGGCCCCGCCCGCGGTACTCGAGCCGGTCCAGCTCGGTGCGCACGCGAAAGCCGCCGATGCTCACCAAGGCCTCGTCGCCGTCGATCTCCTGCAGTTGCCCCTCCTGCTCCAACGACGGTACATAGACCCGATCGCCCACCTGCATCTCGGTGTCGGGGGCGGTTCTGGGCTCGCGCACGGGCTCGATGGGCTGGACCTGCTCTTCCATGCGCTCGAGGACGCGCATCATCTCCTGGAGCGACTCGCCAGAGCCCCGATCCTTGGTGCCCTGGGCCGTCACACGTTCGCGCCAGCTCCGCAGCTCCTGGCGCATCTGCTCCAGCTCGGCGCGGCCCTGCTCGCGGGCCTCCTCGATCACCTGGCGCCGCGCCTCCTCGATCTGTCCCAGTTTCTGGCGCAGCTCGCGCTCCAGAGCCTCGGTGCGGGCCAGGGTCTCTTCCGACTCGCGTTGGGCCACCTCGGCCGCCTGGCTGGCGTTGCGGACGTTCTCCAGCAGCACATCGGCGCCCAGGGCCTCGGGCGAGAGCATCTCGCGGGCCTGCTCCAGAATGCTCTCGGACAGGCCCAGCCGCTCGGCGATGGCCAGGGCGTTGCTGCGACCGGGCAGGCCAATGGTCAGTTGGAACGTGGGCGAGAGCGTTTGGACGTCGAACTCGACGCTGGCATTCTGCACGCCGGGCGTGCTGAACGCGTACACCTTGAGCTCGGCATAGTGGGACGAGCACAGGGTGAGGCTCTTGCGCTCCAGAAACTCGGTGATCAGGGCCTGGGCCAGGGCGGCGCCCTCCACGGGGTCGGTGCCCGCGCCGATCTCGTCCAGCAGCACCAGCGAGCGCTCGTCGGCCTTGTCCAGCAGGTCGACGATGTGGGTCAGGTGCGACGAAAAGGTCGACAGGCTCTGCTCGATGCTCTGCTCGTCGCCGATGTCGGAATAGATGCCGGAAAAGACCGGCAGCCGCGAGCCATCCAGCGCCGGAATGTGCAGCCCCGCCTGGTGCATGGCCGCCAGCAGCCCTACCGTCTTGAGCGACACGGTCTTGCCGCCGGTGTTGGGGCCGGTGATCACCACCACTGTATACTCGCCGCCCAGGTAGACGTCGATGGGTACCACCGTGGCGGGGTTCAGCAGGGGATGCCGCGCCTTGAGCAGGTGAACCGGATGCTCGTGGGGCGGCAGCGGGCTCTCGGACAGGGGCCAGCGGGCGTCAGTCAGGGCGGGCTCGACGCCGTTGAGAGCATAGCTATAGTGGGCCTTGGCCAACGCCAGGTCGATCTCGGCCAGCAGCCGTACATTGTTGTTGATGTTGTCGGCCTCGTCGCCCACCAGGGCGCTCAACATGCGGAGGATGCGGGCCACCTCGTGGCGCTCGGCGATCTTGAGCTCGAGCCAGTGATTGTTCAACTCGATGGTGGCCAGGGGCTCGATGAACAGCGTGGCCCCGCTGGAGGACTGGTCCTGGACGATGCCCGGGATGCGCCCGCGGAACTCGACCTTGAGCGGGATGACATAACGGCCATTGCGCTCGGTGACGATGGGCTCCTGCAAAAAGCGGGCCGTGTCCGAGCTGCTCACCAGGCGACGCAGGCGCTCCAGCAGGCGCTCTCGCGCCGTAAAGCTCTCGCGGCGGATGCGGGCCAGCTCGGGGCTGGCCGAGTCCAGCACCTGGCCATCGGCATCGAGGCAACGCTCGATCTCTTCGATGACATGGTGCAGCGGGCGGATCTGTCCCCCCTTGTCGGCCAGCAGGGGGGCCTCCTCGTCCAGCGGCGCCAGCTTGCGATAGAGCTCACGGCCGGCGCGCAGGGTGTTGTCGATGGCCAGCAGATCCTCGGCGGGCAACACGGCATCGAGCTGGGCGCGGCGGGCCTGGGCGCGGACGTCACGGGCCCCGCCTACGCTGAGCTCGACACGGGTCGAGAGCAGGTCCTTGGCCTCGGTGGTCTCTTGCTGGCGATGGCGCACCGTCTCGACGTCGGCGACGGGCCGCAGGGCCAGCGCCAGCTCACGGCTGGCCGAAAAGGCCGTGTGCTCGACAAGCTGCTGCAGGATTTTCGGATATTCCAGGGTGTCGAGATATTGGTCTTGCATAACTGTACAATCTTTCAGAGATGGATCGCAAAGAGCCTCAAAAGACCAGTATAGACCTCGACGTGTGGCTGTCAAAATGTCGTGGCAGGCGACTCAGCGCACACGCTGTCGCACCCAGGCCGCCACTTGCTGGGCCGTCTGTTCGACGGTGAGGCGCGCCGTGTCCAGCGACTCGATGGGGGGCTGTGCGGTCGGTCCCTTGGTGGCCAACCACTCGTCAAAGGCGGTCATTCTTTCGGTGAACGCGGGGGAAGCCGAGCCACGCCAGGCGGGCCGGCTCTGGAGACGCCTGGTCAACTCCGCAGGGCCGCACACCAGGGCCAGATAGTGAATATCGGCCAGATAACGCCTCTCGGGTGACGGCTCGAACTGCTCGGGCGTCGCGCTCCCCACCAGAACGACGGGCCGCCCGTTCTGGCCAATGTTCTTGGCCAGACGAAGCCACAGATCCCGATAGGTGCGATAGCCGTCCTCGGGCGTATCAAACTG
>SKRJ01000422.1 GCA_007118555.1 Anaerolineae bacterium
CCCAATCGGCCAGCGCCTCGCAGAACTCGTCGGTGTTACGATCGGGGTCCCACTCGTCGGTGTCGGGGTAGGCCCAGTGGATGCGGGTGTCGGGATTCGCGTCGTCAAAGATGGCCTGCACGGCGCGCACATTGAACAGCATGCCCTCGATACGATGCCCCTCAAACTCGCGCCCCGCGTAGGTGGGTTCGCCGTTGAGATAAAAGTCGGTGCCGTGGATGGTGATCTCGGTCATGGGTGTACCTCGACTTTCTCTGCCTGGATGAGCCAACGCACCTATTGTACCCGATCCACGGCGAATAACCAGCCTCAGCGACCGTGGCCGAGATAGATCTGGGTCGCAATCAATGAGCGCTCTGACGGTTGACGAGGCGTCACTTATCGGATATCTTGCACTTAGTCGAGAAGACATCGGATATCTGAGGAGTGGGCGCCATGATCAAGCCGACTGCCTTTGACACGGCCCTCGATGCCCTGCGGCGGCATGTGTTGGAGCACGATCTGCAGCCGGGAGATGCTCTGCCGCCGGTGGCAGAGCTGGCCCACACCATCGGCGTGAGCCAGGCGACGCTACGAGAGGCGCTGCGGGCCTGGGAGGCCGCCGGCATCGTAGAGATACGCCATGGGGTGGGGGCCTTTGTTCGTGCGTACAACTATGCTCCGCTCTTCGCGAACCTCTCCTTTAGCGCCCTGTTCGAACCCGAGCAGCATCGTCACATGGCCGAGCTGCGTGAGGCGTTAGAGCTGGGCGTCCTTCCAGAGGCCCTCGAGCGCATCGGGCCCGACGTCGTGGATGCGTTGGATGCGCTGGTCGAGGCAATGCCGGGCGCCCAGGACGGCCTCGACGCCGAGTTTCGCTTTCACGCCACGTTGTGCGGCGTGCTACGAAATCCCCTCATCGACGGGCTGTTTCGCCTGCTCTGGCTCTCGCTGGAGCAGCAACGACGCACGTCGCAGGGGCACCGGATGCCGCCGCGCATGCGCTATGCTCTGCACGTCGAGCTGGTCGAGGCGTTGCGCCGACGGGATCTCGCCGGGGCGCAGGGGGCGCTGCGGCGCTATCTGGCGCTTGCCAGGGAGGAGGGGCCTGGCGCATAATGTAGCCGTGCCCGGCCCGGCGCAGATTCCGCGCCATCCAACAGGTAACGGAGGTTGCCATGAATACCGTTCTGGTCAAAGAGCTGTACGATGAGATTGACACACTGCCGATCGTCGATGTCCACACCCATGTGCAGTGGAAGACGGGCACGGCGGCGAACATCGGCGAGCTGCTGAGCTATCACTACTATACCGAGCTCACCAACGCCGCCGACTATGAGCAGGAACCGCTGCCCTTTGACGATCCGCACGAGCTGATGCGCCGGGTCTACCCCAAGCTGGCCCACATCCGCAACACCGTGCAATATGATTGGCTCATGACGATCTCGCGCGACCTGCTGGGCATAGAGACTCTGGCTTGGGAGCTGGACGACAACTGGGAGATGATCTTTCGTACCTCGGAAGAGATCATGGGGCGGCCCCAGTGGACCAGCGAGCTGATCGACAGGGCCGACATCGCCCGGGTGTTTCTGACCAACCAGTACGATGAGGATCTCGAGGGTCTGGACCCCACATTCTATACGCCCTGCCTGCGCACCGAGCCCTTTGTGCTGTGGATGGATCGCCCCGAGGAGCGCGAGGGCCTGGCGAACTTTTTGGGGCACCCGCTGCGCTCGCCCGCCGATCTGGATGCGGCGATCGACAAGACCTTTGAAAAGTTTATGCGGCACGGCATGGGCTATGCGGCCATGTCCATCCCCTCGGGGTTCCAGACCCGACATGTGACCGATGAGGACGCTCAGCGCCTATTGACCCGGCTGACGGAGGGGGCCACCTGGGACGACGCCGACCGCGAGACCTGGGGCGCGTATGCGATGAACCGCCTCGCCGAGGCCTGTCGTCGGTATGCGCGGCCGTTCCACCTGATGATCGGGGTCAGCCGCGATGTGTATACGCAGGGCGTGCCCGGCGGGCAGGACCTGTTCGACTCGGTGAACTCGATGTCGGGCTATGATTATCTGCTGAATACCTACTGGGATGTGCCCTTTCCGACGGCGGTTCTCTCCGACACCAGCGGCCTGGAGCTGACGGCGGCGGCCTGGATTCGACATAACGTGTATCCCTCGGGCCACTGGTGGTACTCGAACCAGCCCACGGACATTGCCCGGGAGATTCGCCGGCGCATCGACGCCGTCCCAGGCACCAAATCCATCGGCTATTTCTCCGACGCCTACTATCTCGAGTTCATTCTGCCCAAGTTTCGCATGTACCGGTTCGAGCTGGCGCTGGCGCTGGCCGAGCGCATGGAGCGCAGCATGATTCACCCGAACATGGAGCGCTTTACGATGGATGACGCGCTCTTTATCGCCGAGGATCTGTTGATCAACAACCCCGCCGAGATCCTCGGCATCGAATAACGCAAGGGAGGTGTTACGATGGCCAAGCAACAACTGGGACCCACAACGCAACTGTTCCCCATGCCGGCGCTGCTGGTGGCGGTGCGCACGGGCGACGGGACCGCGGGCATCCTGACGGTGGCCTGGGCCGGCATCGTCGGCGGACAGCCGCCCATGATGGCCCTGGAGATCGGCGGCTCGCACTACTCGACGCCCTATATCGAGCAAGAGGGCAGCTTTACCGTCAATGTGCCTTCCACCGACATGGCCGTGGGTGTCGACTATTGCGGCACCGTGAGCGGCACCCGCGACCCGAACAAGGCCGAGACCTGCGGGTGGACCCTGACGCCCGCGACGCAGATCGTTTCGCCGCTCATTGCCGAGTGCCCCATCAACTTCGAGTGCCGCATCGAGCGCAAGATCGAGGCGGGGCGGGCGGCGTTCTACCTGGTGGAGATCCTGGAGACCCATGTGGACGAGGAGGCTCTGGGCAAAGATGGCAGCCCCTCGGCCAGCGCCGTGGATCCGCTGATCTATACGCCTGACAAGAGCTATTACGGGCTGGGCGAGCGGATCGGCGAGGCCTGGTCGATCGGCAAGGCCCTGAGCAAATAAGCCCCGTACCTTGCAGAGAGGGTGTGTCCAAGAGATGCACCCTCTCTTGTTATACACGGTTGAGCGGTCATTGAAGAGGATGCCTGCGCGGGTGGGGTCCTCTGTGTCGTTGTCGCCGAGTCGGC
>SKRJ01000049.1 GCA_007118555.1 Anaerolineae bacterium
ACGCGCCCGTCCCAGCCGAGGCGGTGGTCAACGCGCTTTATGCCCGGTACGAGCCCGAGCTGTGCGTGGACTGCGGGGCCTGCCTGGAGCGCTGCCCCATGGACGCCCTGACGCAGGCCGACGGTCGTGTGACGCAGGATGCAGGGCGCTGCATCGGTTGCGGTCTGTGCGTGTCGACCTGCCCGAGTGGGGCGCTGACGCTGGCTCGCAAGGCCACCGGTGAGGATCTGGCGCCTCCGCAGACACTGAGCGAGACCTGGCGCTGCATCGCCGAGGCGCAGAATGCCATGAGAGATAGCTCACCCACCGACAGCGGCGCCTAGCGGGGCCTGCAAGCCCAAAACGGGGCAGGGCGCGTTCCCTGCCCCGCACGGCGGCTGTCGGCTAGCCTCTGGGGCGCTCTCGCAGGCTGAAGCGGATCTGCCCCTCCTCGATCATGGACACAAAGGGGTTGTCGTCGATATCCAGGGGCAGATCGACGCGGCCCCGCCTGCGGCTGGACTCGTAGGTGGCAAAGATCACCTCGCTGGTGCGCAGGGCGTTGTGGGCGTCCAGGATGGATTTGCGCCCCGTCTTGAGGCAGTCGATGATGTCGAGGATCGCCTTTTCCACATCACCAGGGAAGTTGGGGCCATCGACAAATGCGTCGACGTCGATCACCTGCCACTCGCTGTCGCCCTTGCCCCAGACCCGCACGGGTTCCTCGCGGGTGTAGGGGGCCTGGATCTGGCCCTCGGTGCCGATCAGGCGCGTGCCCATGCGAGCGCCATAGCCGGTGATGGCCAGGCCGTACACGTCGTTGGCAAAGCGGATATAGCTCAGGGCCTGCGCCTCGTTGGGCATCTGGAACACCATCGAGCTCTCGCGGCCATCGATCTGGCCGATCACCCAGTCGGCGGGGGTCTCGTTGTTATAGTAGAACATCGAGTCGACATAGTGGGTGCCCCAGTCGTACAGGTTGGGGGCCTCCATCTCGATGCGCACCAGGTCGCCGATGCGCCCGGCGTCCAGCAGCTCCTTGGCCTTGATGTAGGTGTCCACAAAGCGGCGCTGGTGGTTGATGGTGAGTTGGACGCCCATCTCGTCGCATATTGCTTCCATGCGCTTGGCGGCCCCAAAGGTATCGGCCATCGGCTTTTCGCAGTGGATGGCCTTGACCCCGGCGCGCGCGGCGGCCTCGACCATGGGCGCATGCAGCGCCGGCCAGGTGCAGATGCTGACAATATCGAGCTTTTCCTGGCTCAGCATCTCGCGATAGTCGACATAGACCTTTTCGGCGCCATAGCGCTCGGCGAATGCCTGAACGTTCTCGGGCACAATGTCGCACACGGCATAAATCTCTACATCGGGCGAGGCCTGATAGCCCATGGCATGAAAGTTGGCCATGCCCATGCCGGTGGCGCCTTCGCTGCGCCAGGGCCTGCCCGTTCCGATGATGCCCACACGGTACGTCATAGTGAATGCTTCCTTTCTGATGGCAGGTTCCGATAGTCGGCATTCTACCGCATCGGGGCCGGGTCTTCAACCACCGTGGCGCAACGGGCCAGGGCAATCGCATCAAACGGACAGGACCTTGCGGAGATAGCGGTGGTCCCAGCCATAGCGCATGCGCTTGGCACAGATCCCGATCTTGGCCGTCGGCTCCTGTTTGAGCAGGTTTGTGCCCAAGGGGCGGACACGCGCCCGCGATGCTCGCGGCCTACGCGTGTCCTTGTGCTCTGACCCGGGAGTCCCTCATCGTGTCAGGCAAACTGTGGCAGATAGCGCGCCTGCGCCGCCAGCAGATCGTCCGCCAGGGACCGGGCTGTCTCCAGAGAGTCGACAGCGCCGTCCAACAGGAGGGCCTGCACGAACTTGGCCCTGCTTCCTTCCAGCGCCGCCTCGACCACCGTCTCTACCCAGGCCATGCGCGTCGCCAGGTTCCCCACAATCGCAGCGGGCAGAGGAGGTTGGGCGATGGCCTTGAGGCCGCCGCCATCGGCGACGGCCGGCGACTCGACGATGGCTTCTGCGGGGAGGTTGGGCACCTGGCCCTGATTGGGCAGATTCACCGAGTAGATGCGCCCCTGATCGTGGCGAATGCTATCGATAATGTCCAGCACCTGCTCGTGCTCACCGCTGGACCGACAAAAGTAGTCATCCGGCAACGGCTTGTCGGTCAGGGCATACTCTCGCATCTGCGCATAGATCTCGTCGCCCGATGCAATGGTGTCTTCCAGGCTAAAGGCGTCGACGCCCAGGCGCTTGCCATAGTAGTCGCCCTCGGCGTACATCTGGGGAAAGAACTCGGTTACATGGCGATCGAGGGGGGCGGGAAAAGCGCCCAAGAGCAGCAACATCTCCCAGCTCAAGGGGCTGGCCTCCTCAGGTTTCACCCGCCCGTTTCGTACGTCATCCAGGGTGCGCATCGCGATCTCGCGCAGGCGCGGCATCGCATCCTGGCCATCCACGCGCACCTCGGTGAACCAGGTAAGGTGATTCATGCCGACCGCGCAGCCGTTCAGGCGCTCTTTGGCGACACCCAGCATCTCGGCCAGATGGTTGGTGACGTCAAAGACGCCATGACATAGCCCCACCATCGCCGCGCCGGTCGCCTTGCGTACAGCACGGCACACCGGGGCCATCGGGTTGCCATAGTTGAAAAAGTCGGCTGCAGGCGCCAGATCAAGGACGTCCTCGGCGATCGAGACCATCGCCGGGATCATGCGCAAGGCCCGGGAGGTGCCCCCTGGCATGACGCTGTCTCCTACCGGTTGGTAGATGCCGTACTTGCGGGGGATGAACACATCCTGCTCCCAGGCGCGGCGTCCTCCGACTCCTACCGTGCAGATCACGACGGTGCTGCCGGACAAGAGATCGCGCCGTTCTACCGAGGCCTCGATGGTGATGGGCGCCTGGCGCGCTGCGACCATCTTGCGCGCCAGGCCTTTTGCCACGCGCAACGCCTCGGGGTCGATATCCACGAGGCACAATGTGCAGGGCTGCCCTGCCTCGATCAGGTCTGCCACCAACCCGCGCGTGAACATGGCGCTGCCCGCGCCGATCAGGACCACACGTTCCAACATGCCTCTTCTCCTTTGGCCTCAGAAGATCGCGCCGCTGAGATGACAGGGGTCGGTGGCGCTTTGGGCCGCGTCACAGGCGTTGGCCCCACCGCGCCGAGTCGTCCC
>SKRJ01000036.1 GCA_007118555.1 Anaerolineae bacterium
ACGCGAAAGGTGTGCACGTCATAAAAGTAATCGGCCCAGCCGATGACATAGGTCCCCCGATAGTCGCCGCACGCCTCGATGAAATAAGGGCGCAGGTGATAGCCATGCACGTTCTCGCTCCCGGAGGACTGGTAACGCATCCGAACGACGCGTCCGTTGGCCCAGCCGAGGGCCAGCACCTCGAGCACGCGTGTGAGGCGACTATTTTCCTGTCCGACCATCTGGCGGATGGTATCGTGGATGTGCTCGGCGAGGGGCTCGGGCAGGATGGTGGCGAGTTTGGAGAGGGCCGACGCAATGTGCGGATCATAGAGCTCGGCCTGGCGCGCCAGCAACCGGCCGGCCAGATAGAGGGCGAGGGCATCGTTTAAACTGAGATGGATGGAGGGAAGATAGTAGCCGCTGATGACGCCATAGCGCGGCGGATCGCCTTCGTCCTCCCACAAGGGCACTCCCATCGCCTCCAGATCATGGAGGTCGCGCTGGGTGGTACGCTTGTGGACGCCGCACAGGCGAGCCAGCTCGGTGACGCTGAGCCCATCTGGGTTGCGATACAAAAAGTGGCTCATGCGACCCAACCGCTGGGCTTTGGACAGGCTCTTTTCGTTCATTGTACCCTCCATCGGCTACGGCTTGCTCCACAAAGAGTTAGCTCTCACATCGGTGTGACGGTCCGCCCGAATCCGGCGACGGGGACATTATACCCGTCAAGTGCATGCCAGCGCCAGCGAAAGCGCCTGCCGCAGGCGATCGTAGCCAGTGCATGCCACTTTTTTTAGGCTCCAGGCACATACTTGAGTATAATGATAACGTAATGTTACTGTAGTTGGTCTCTACCCTCAGGGCTAGCATTGGAGCGCTTTCAAATGCGTCTCTCCTTACGAGGCCTGCGCACGCAGATCCTGGCATGGTCTGTATTGCCGACCCTGATCATTCTGCTGGTCGTGGCCTATTTCAGCTTTTGGGCCTATTTTCGGGTCACCGAGGTACTGGTGATGGATCGCAACCGGGAGCTTACCCGGCTCCTGGCGGGGCAGATGGGGCTCGAGATGGCGGAATATGCCGACCGCCTTGCGTCGTTGGACGAAGGGCGCCAGCGGGCGCAAGGGCAGGCTCCCATGCCGTGGTTGCCCTACCTGGCCGGGCACCTCCCCTACCTGCATGATTTCGATAGTGGCGTTGTGGTCGTCAATGAGACCGGCCTCGTCATTGCGGCGGACCCCCGCCGCCTTGATCTGCTGGGAGAGGACTGGTCGGATCGCAGCCATTTCCGGCGCGTGCAGACCCAACCCGTGCCGCTCCTGCTGTCGGACATAGAGTATGACGGCCCCGAGGGCCATCCTGTCGTGGCTGTGGCTGTGCCGCGCCTTGACGACGACGATCAGATCGATCAGGTCGTGATTGGTCTCTTTGCCGTTCAGTCCTATGCGGGATCGGCGTTCTATCGCAGCCTGCTTCGCCTTGATCTGCGCATGGAGAGCCGTGTCTATCTGGTGGATAGCCAGGGTCGGGCGATCTATCACCATGATACGGATCGGATAGGCACTGACGTGTCCGATCAGGCGGCCGTGCAGGCGGTGCAGGCGGGACTGGTGGGCGCCTGGCGGGGGTACGATGGCGTCGATGAGGAGATCGTGGCCAGCTATGCGCCGATTCCCCAGACACTGGCCAGCCTGATCGAGGAGGAGAGCTGGACCGATCTGCGCCGCATTTCCCTGGGATATGGTCGGGTGTTGGTGGCCATTCTGCTGTTTGCGGTACTCGTGCCGGCCGGCATTGTTAGCATCGCCATCCGGCGCATCACACGTCCCATCAAGAACCTCACGATCCGGGCCGACGCCATCTCGCGCGGCGAACTGGGGCAGATCGTGGATGTCCCCCAGGGGAATGAGTTGGCCGCGCTGGCTCAGGCCTTTAATCGGATGTCCAGACGCCTCGAGAGCTTTTATGCCAGCCTGGAGCGTCGCGTCGAGGCGCGCACGCGCGAGCTATCGGCGATGAACGAGATCGCGGGCGTCGTGAGCCAATCCCTGAATCTGGAGGACATCCTGGCGGCCGCGCTGGACAAGGTACTGGAGCTCATGGACATGGGCGCCGGAACCGCGTACGAGTTGGAACCTGGCAGCAACACGTTGCGCCTCATCGCACAGCGAGGTCTGCCCTCCACGGCCCTCTCCGAGAGACCTGAGGTAGAGCTGGACGAGTTCTTGCGCCAGGAAAGCCTGGCCGAGGGTGCCCAAGTGTGGCCAAGGGAGCGCTTCCCCGGGCTTTCGCTCTGGCAAGCGCTGGCCCGAGAGGGGTGGCATCAGGTGATCATGATACCGCTGGTGTGTCGAGGCGAGTTGATTGGCCTGCTGAATCTGCGCGCCCGAACTCCGCGTATGCTCGGAGAGCAGGAGCTCAAGCTGCTGACCGGCATCGGTAGCCAGATCGGGATCGCGCTGGAGAATGCGCGTCTGTATCGAGAGGCAGGCGCCCTGGCGGCCATGGCCGAGCGCAACCGTCTGGCCCACGACCTGCACGATTCGGTGACACAGACGATATTCACGGTCAACCTGCTGGCCGGTGTCATCCCTGCCCTCTATGAGGACAATCCGGACGAAGCGCAGCTCCACTTGGAGGAGCTGGGGCGCCTTACCCGCAGCGCCCTGAACGAGATGCGGGCGCTCTTGCTCGAGCTGCGGCCTGCGACCCTGGCGCAGACTCCCTTGGACGAGCTGCTGGCTCGCCTGGGCGAGAGCACGGCGGGCAGCGCACGCATGCCGGTGCATGTGTCCGCCGACAGCCGACTGGACATACCCCCAAGGGTTCGTGTAACCTTGTATCGTATCGCGCAGGAAGCGATCAACAACGTCGTCAAGCACTCGGCGGCTGACCAGGCATGGATCAAGCTAAGGCGGCGAAGGGTAAAGGGCCAGATCGGCGTCGAGCTGATGATTCGTGATGATGGACAAGGGTTTGATCCCTCGACGGTGTTGGCCGATCGTCTGGGGCTATCGATCATGCGCGAACGCGCCAGTGATATTCAAGCCACGCTAGAGGTGCAGAGCGCGCCCGGAGGAGGCACGACGGTGCGCGTCTTTTGGATTCCAGAAGAGACATCTCAAGAGTGGGAGGTGCCAGATATAGCCATGTCGAAGCAAAGGAGCTGAGTCGGTGGCGAACAACAAGATCAGAGTGCTCGTCGTTGACGATCATAGCATACTGCGAGGTGGGTTGCGGACCTGCCTGCGCACCTTTGGCGACATGGAACTGGTGGGCGAAGCCGCCAACGGAGAAGAGGCCGTACGCAAGACCAGGGCCCTCAAGCCCGACGTCGTATTGATGGACCTCAAGATGCCGGTGATGGATGGGGTCGAAGCCACCCGCAAGATCCGTGCATGCTGCCCTGACACCCAGGTCGTAGCCCTCACAAGCTATGTGGAAAAGGAGCTGGTGCCGAGGGCCTTGCAGGCTGGCGCTATCGGCTATTTGCTCAAGAACGTCTCCTCGCAGGAGCTGGCCACAGCCCTGCGCGCGGCTGCCAAGGGCCAGTCTACCCTCTCGCCCGAGGCCACCCAGGCCCTCGTGCAATCCTCGTCCGATTTCCGCTCCATGATCGAGCCCCTCACCCCTCGCGAACAGCAGGTGCTCTCGCTCCTCGTCGAAGGGCGCACCAACATGCAGATCGGCCAGGAGCTGGGGATCACCGAGTCTACGGTGAAATCTCACGTGAGCACGATCATTGCCAAGATGGGCGTTGCCAGCCGCACCGAGGCCGTGGCCATGGCTCTGAAGCATGGCCTGGTAGGCTAGCGTCGCCGGACCGAGCCGCGCCTGTCCGCTTGAGTCGCCCGAGTCTGCAGCGACGTGCCAAACTCTCCCAATTAGCACTTTCGTACCATATCGCTCCTGCCTGAAAGAAGGATGTTCATGAGGTTGCGTCGGGGTAAAATAGAGACAAGCTAATAGCCAAGATTCGAGAAGACGATGACCATTGCCATTGAGGATCAGAATGAAGCGTGCGCACATCGCTATAGCGGCTCTTGTAGCAGCCGTCATACTGATCGCCTACAGGACCAGCATTACCACTGGCGTCGTCGAATCGCAGGCTGAAGCGGTTAACACGAAAACATCCGCCGGAGATGCGCCCACGTCTTCGGTGTCACCCGGTTACAGCCCCCGGACCGTCCGCCCTCCCGGTCCGGGGGCTGTGCGTCCCGAGCTACCGACGCTGTCCGATCCTGCGTCCGATGCTTGGGACGTGTTCTATTATGCGAGCACCGATCCCACGGGCGACCCTCTGACCGTGGGGGTGACAGAGGACCTCTATATCGACGGGCACTGGCTCGATGCGCTGCCGGCCAGCGAGCTCGATGCCCCGGTCCAGTCAGCGATCTGGGCTCGCCATATGGATCTGAAGGGGGGCGCGTACCGTTTCTACGCCTGGGGCGATGGAAGCCTGCGACTGTGGGTCAATGGAAGGTCTGTCATCGATCAGTGGGACGGTCCCGAGCAGGACGCCGTAACAGGCGATGTGTGGCTGGATCGATCCGGGCCGGCCGAGGTGGTTCTGGCATTCTCCCCACTGCATGGATCGGGCCTGGTGCGTCTCTGGTGGGAGCAGGTCGTCTGGTTTCCGGCCTGGCGAGGCGAGTACTATGCCAACCGATACCTCACTGGCCAGCCGCTGCTCGTTCGCAACGATCCGATGCCCGTGTTTGACTGGGGCCTTGGCGCACCGGCGCTGGGGTTGCCCGCCGACGACTTTTCCGTGCGATGGACTCGCACGCTCTCGTTGAGCGATGGCTGCTATCGGTTCATGGCTGATGCAAGCGATGGCGTACGTGTCTACCTGAACGATTCGCTGATCATCAACGCCTGGCACGAGGCGCCAGCGGAGCCTCTGGTGCACGAGCTGGCGCTCACGGCGGGTGATCATGATATCGTGATCGAGTACTTTGATGCGGGGGGGCCTGCGCGGGTGGCTGTCACTTGGGAGCGTATCCATCACGAGCTGGGCAACGCAGAAGCGCTCCAATCATGCGGCACAACACCAGGGGCGACGCCGGCGCCTGGTACGGCTCGCGAAGCTCTGCCGCTGGGGGACAGTCTACGCACTGCGCTGCGCCGACTGTATCACCGTCTCGTGGGACCACCGATCTGGTGGTAAGGGTGGACATTGTACGTTCGTACAATATGGGTCTCGTACAGAGGAGGGATGTGCTGGGGGGGAACGTATGAGATAATAGAATCAGAAGAAGGCTCCGCGCAACGTTGGTCGTCGTTGATGATGTGGATGATATCATGGAGGATAACATGGAGAATGTCAGGGAAGACAAGCTGCAGATCGTCCAGCGATGGGCTCGCCGTGGCAATCTAAAGCAGTTTCTTACGGATATGCAGCCCCGTATCGCGCCACACGGCTATACCGCTGAGCTGAATATCGACACGATTCAGTGCTACCGAGTGATCGAGAAAAAGAGTTTGATGGGACTGCGCAAGCAATACGTCAAGCAGCCTGTAATGGCCATACGGCGTCGCAACGGCACGCTCGAGTTTGATGCCGAGGATGAGACCTTTGTCGAGGTACTGGCCAGCGTAGCGCGGTTAGACTAGCTATCACATCGCTGCACCGGCGTCCTGTGTGGATGCTGGTCATCGCGGCGATCTAGTCTCATGATCTTGGGAGTGCCTATTCGCCGGATCTGGACCGCACGAGATCGAGCAGCGCTCTGCGCCCGGGTGTTGCCTGGCTCTCGCGGCGGCTATCACGCCAGGTCTGTGCTATGCCCATAGCGTGTCAGAGGAGTTCGTACGCCCTCTGGCACGTTATGGGCATTTTCTTTGCTTTGCTCGTTACCGCTCCACCCACTCAGTAGCTTCACTCCAACTATTCGCCTTCCAGGGCAGGTTCTCTGGCTTGACCAGCGGCATCATCTCTCGAAAGAACGCGAGCCTCTCTGGCCCGCTCATGGGCGTAAAGCTCTCTGCAACCCTCAGATCCTCCTCCAGCTCGGACATCGTGCTGCAGCCCACGATGACGGTGGTCAGGGGCAGCGCGAGGGCATAGCGCAGGGCCTTTTCCGCCACATGGCCGAGACGGCCCAGGGCAAAGATCTTCATCCCGATGACGCCCACGTTCTTTTCCCTGGCCACAGGGAGAAACTCTTCGGCAAAGGAATAGATAAAGTGGTCCAGCACCGAGGTGGCGACCAGGACGGTGTCAAAGTCATGGCGCCGCAGCGCCTCGATCTGGATCTGCGGGTCGGTGTGCCCCGAGATGCTGATGTGCTTGACCACCCCCTGCTCCTGCGCCTCGATCATGGTCTCCAGAGCGCCGCCGGGTCCCGTCATGGCATCCAGGCGATCAAAGGTCATTACATTGTGCAGGCGCCATTCCTCGATATGGTCGGTCTGCAGGCGGCGCAGGCTGTCTTCAAGTTGGCGCTTGGCGCCCTCAGCGTTCTCGTCGCGGACCTTGGTCGCGATCCACATCTCATCGCGGCGCTCCTTGGCGACGAGCCCCACCCGCTCCTCGCTCAGGCCCTGCGAATAGACCCAGGCCGTGTCAAAGTATCGGATGCCACGATCCAGGGCCGTATTCAGTATTTCGACGGCCTGCTCCTCCGTGCACCCCTCGTCATCGACCAGGCGCTGGCAGCCCAGACTCAGGATAGGCATCGATACACCGGTCTTGCCGAACCGTCGCGTCTCCATGTTCGGATCTCCTTATTGAATAGTCGGGTAACATGCTCACAATACTCACAATAGTGCGCCTATGTCAAGCACAAGAGGCGATTGGGTACGGCGATGAGGGCCGCCCAGGTACTCACAAGGCGGTCTCGCAGCGCAGAGGCGGCCGAGAGACGGGCTGCGCCGGTCGTGTCGATCTGATGCTGCCTGAGATCGAAGACGAGAACAATGCCTGATGCGTACTGTTCCACACCGATCAGGCCGGGCGCCTGGAGCAGCGTATCAGGCAATGTCCTCCGGCCGCAGATCGATGATCTCCATGCGATCGTTGGCGTCGGGATGGCGGGAAGACGGCCCCTCGGTCAGGATGACGAGATCGCCCTCGAGCTCCTGTTTCTCCAGCCAGTCCTGGACAAAGGATCGCCAACTGTCAGGAAGCGCATCGACATGCTCCGTATGGACCCCATAGGACAATTGCAGCTCCTGGCAAGTCGCCTCCAATCTGCTGACCGCCACCAGCCACTGGGGTAGCCGAAACCGCGTGACACTGCGGGCCGTGGCACCGCTCAGGGTGGGCACGACCACCAGCGAAGGAGCAGCATGGCGGGCGGTCGTCTCGACGCCCAGGGCAATGAGATCGCGCAGATGGCCCCTGTCATGCGCACCGGTGGCGCGAATCTCTTCGCGGGCCGACTGGGCGGGCCGCAGGGGCTCGATGTGAGCCGCGATGCGAGACAGCATGGACACCGCCTGCACGGGGTACTTGCCAATGGCCGATTCGCCGGAAAGCATGACGCAGTCGGTGCCATCGAGGACGGCATTGGCGACGTCGGTGGCCTCGGCCCGTGTGGGGCGCGGGTTATCCGTCATTGATTCCAGCATCTGGGTCGCAGTGATCACCGGTTTGCCGGCCACATTGGCGTCTCGCATCAACTGCTTTTGGATGGCGGGCAGCTCATGGATGGGCACCTCAACGCCCAGATCGCCTCTGGCGATCATGATCCCGTCGGCTTCCTCGAGGATTTCTCGAGTGTTTGGTAGGGCGCCCAGGCGCTCGATTTTGGCAATGAGGAACAGCTCGTGCCCGCGATCGGCGGCAAATTGGCGCACGGCCTGCAGATCCGCCGCCGTCTCCACAAAGGACTGGCTGACCACGTCCACGCCATTTTCCAGGGCAAAGGCGAGAAAATCCCGATCCTCATCGGTAAAGATGCTGACACCCAGATCGATACCGGGCAGATTGACGCCCTGGCGCGAGCGGATCTCGCCGCCCACCGCGACCTGGCAATGTACCTCTTGGCCCTCTACGCTCTGCACCTCAAGCTGGATATAGCCATCGTTGACAAAGATCATGTTCCCGGGCCGCACGGCCTGGGGCAACTCGGCAAAGCTGACCGAAACTCTGTCTGCATCGCCGACGAACTCTTGGGTAGACAATGTGACCTGATCGCCCACCTCGAGGGCAATAGGCTGCCGCGCAAGCTCGCCCAGGCGGATCTTGGGCCCGGGCAGATCGGCCAGAATGGCCACCCGCCTGCCTACCGCTTGGGCCGCCTGGCGCAGATTGTCGATCATCTGCTTGTGACTCTCCAAGCTGCCATGGGCAAAGTTGAGTCGCGCCACGTTCATCCCGGCGCGAATCATATCTTGCATGATTGGTTGTGTGGCTGTAGCGGGCCCCACGGTACATACGATCTTGGTCTTGTTCGATGGTAACTGCATGGTATCTCTCCTATTGTGAAAAAGGCGGGGCGGCGATCCCGCGCAAAAGCCGGCCCAGGATGTCCGAGCCCGTCAGGATGCGCGGGGTATCCCCCCAGTATAGAATCACGTCGTCCTCGACAATGTCGCGGGTCTCGCCCCCTGGTTTGACCCGGAAGCGAGGGATGAGCTCGCCCAACCTCTGCCTGGGATCAAAGGTGAGAATGGGCCGGTGGCAGTGCCGATAGGGGTTAAAGCTGTCCGGAGCAAACAGCGCCTCACGGACAAAGTCATTTACCTGCAGCACGAGGCGCGGCTCGTCGTTTGCATCGACCAGAACGACCCACGTCCTGCCCGAGCAATGGATGGCACGCAGGAACGTGTCGTCGGGCGTCGGCGCTATGGGGGGAAAGATGGGCCGCCCGCCCTCAAAGGCGAGCTGGACAATGCTGGCCGGATCGATGACCTCGCCCTCGACGTCCACGAGGGTGTCATCGATATCCAGGAAGTTGAGGGCGCCCTGGCCCTCGACCTCGGCGATGTCGCTTGCGGCAGACTCCATGTGCAACCGGATCATCTGCCGCATATCACGCTCTCGAATGTAGCGGATATCCTCACCGCCCAGCCAAAGATCGAGGGCCCAGGCGGTAGGGCGGGCGATAGGGTACAAGAGCACCTGGTAGACCCGCAAGAGGGGCACCAGACGCGACCCAAGGGAGAGTGCGCGGCGCGTAAAGAGCGATTGGGGAATGATCTCGGCCAGAATGGTGATGACGACGGTTGAAAAGAGGAACGCCGCTACAGCACCCATCACCGAGTCGGACAGCAGGGCCAGCAGAACGTTGACACCCACATTGGCCCAGAGGATCGTGACCAACGCATAGTTGGCATCCTCGCGCACCTGCAGTAGACGCAGGGCGCGAGGATCGCCTTTTGTGGCCTCGACCTGAAGGTCGAGTTTGCTTAGCGAAAACAGGCCCAGATTCAGGCCCGAGAGAATGGCGGATTGCGAGAGACAGAACGCAATGGCAATCCAACTCAGTAACGGCATGAGCACCCCTCGATTCGGATTCGGTCAAGCAAGGAACAGGGGCGCTTGACATTCGCTCTCTGGCAGTCGCTCCCCAGAGCGTTGGGGGATTACTCCTGTTCCTCGCGCCAGGCCTCGTATTCCTTGCGGGCCTCGTCGTCCAGCGGATAGTATTTGCGCAGATCGCCGCCCTGGGCCAGACGCATACGAGTGAACTCTTCCCACTCGGCATGCTCGCCGGCCTTTTCCACCAGCTCGGGCAACAGAGCGACGGGGACCACCACGGCGCCGTCATCATCGGCAATGATAACGTCGCCCGGCATGACGAGTACGCCCCCCACGGCCACGGGCACGTTCACCGCATGGGGGAATACGTTGGTCTGCACATGAAAGTTGGGCGTCACGCCCTTGAGCCACAGTCCCAGATCCAACTGCTGCGCCTCGGGATAGTCGCGGAGGCAGCCATCCACCACGACGCCCACCCCGCCTCGGCCCTGAAAATAGGTCAGCATCATCTCGCCAAAGATGCCGCTCATCATATCGCCTCGGGCATCCACGACCACGACGTCGCCCGGCTGGGTGTGGTAGAGCACATGGCGATGCAGTTGACGCTCGGGGGTCTGGTATTCGCCCACGGGGTGCAGATCCTCGCGCTTGGGCATGCACTGGAGCGTCAGCGCAGGCCCCACGACCTTGGTGCCTGGCTTGAACGTCGTGAGCCCGGTCAGATGAGGGTTGCGTATGCCCAAGTGCCCCAGCTCGCCGGCCGCCGTGGCCGCGCTGATGTTGTAGAGCTTTTCGACAAGTTCTCGGGGGGGGCGTTGGATATCCGGTGTCTGCAGCATCTCTGTTCCTCCTAAGGCAATGATTCGCACATGGTAGGTACAGTGTAGCGCAGGTGCGGGCCCAGTCCAAGCACAACAAAGCATAGAGACCCAGATGCGGGAGTATGCCGGGGCAAGGGACTGTGGCCATTGCGGCGCGCGAGACGCTGCCCAGTCCATCGGGGGGAGGGCACCGTTGCAGCGAAATGCAAGGGCGCTATCCAGCAAGAGAGGGCGCCGGTGCGCCCTCTGGATCAGCGATGCGATCGATGGCAATGACGCAGGCTAGACGTCGATGTCGGACTCGGCGTCGGCCTCTCGCCCGTGCCCATCCTCAGGGATGCCGGCGGTATCCAGAGCTCGCCGCGAGACCTGGCGGTACACCTTGTCGATCTTGCGACGGGTGCCCTCATCCTGCAAAGAGGGTAATCGATCCAAAATCTGGAGCAACTCGCCCTTGGTGGCCGGAGGCGCTACCTCTATCTCCATTTCCTGCAACTCCTCGGCCAGTTGCCAGAATTGTTCCGGATCGGCGGGCAAGAATTGGGGATCCGAGGCGCTGCCCTGGATCGCACGCTCATCGGCCTGGGTATCCGCGCCCACGGCCTGGCTGGCGCGGTGGGCCCGGAGCTCGGCGATGATCTCGCAGCGAGCGCGCCCACGCAGGGTGAACAACATAAAGGGGTCCCGGTCGAACCACTCGCCCAACTGATAGCAGACCGCGGCGCGATGGGGGCAGGTATTGGCCCAATCGGAGCAGGTGCAGGTGGCGCCCAGCTCGGGCAGGGTGCTGGGAAAGAGCGAAACGCCGGCGGAACGAAAGACGCCCTCGATCTCCTCGGGGAGCTCGTCGTTCATCAGTTGGGCGGCATAGATGGCGCGCTCGCCCAAGAGCTGCATGACCCGGTCCCACTGGGCGTCGGTGAACGCCGCAAAGGTGATCTGGACGCGATAGGGCTTGGTCTCGGGCACATCGGCCTGCACCAGCGCCGTCACCAGGCCGAGCTCGACCTGCATGTCCAGGATGCGACGCTCCTGAGCCAAGGCGCGGCCCGCTGTCAAGCGGGTGGCGTCAAAGATCTGGCCGAGGGTGCGCATCCAACGCCCCACCCACCAGCCACGGCCCGTGCGACGGGAGCGCGTCACAGGGGACGCATCGGACGGCTGTTGCTCGTTGGCGGCCTCTGAAGAGGGCGTCTCGTTCTCCGGGATGATCTCTTGGTCTATCATCGGCTCCTACTCTGTTTGGATGGCCTCGGAACGCAGGCTGATCAGGTCGCGCAGCTCTTCGGTGGACAGCTCGGTCACCCAGCCATCGCCCTGGCCAATGACATTCTCGGCCAACTCGCGCTTGGACTCGATCAGGGCGTCGATGCGCTCCTCCAGGGTGCCGAGGCACACGAACTTGTGCACCTGGACATCGCGGGTCTGCCCGATGCGATAGGCGCGGTCGGTGGCCTGGTTCTCCACGGCGGGGTTCCACCA
>SKRJ01000010.1 GCA_007118555.1 Anaerolineae bacterium
CTCGAGTTTGAGCAGCAACTGCTCCTCTTTACCCCAGAGACCTCAGGGGGCTTGTTGCTCTCGCTCCCCCCCCAAGAGGCAAGGCACTATATCCAGGCCGCTGCCGCCCTGGGCCAACCAGTGTGGGTCGTGGGCGAGGTGCTGGCGGGCGATCCGGCGATCGAGGTCCTGTAGCAGGCGCGCCGCAGACAGGCGGGCCCTATTCGGGCACGCGGGGATCCCGCTCAAAGCCGACATAGAACCAGTTGCCGCAGAAATCGCACAGCACCGGCAGCGTATAGGCCGAACCGCTACGGTTGCGCATGCCTCGGAAGGGAACCTCCAGGCCCGGCGAGGGAACGGGGATGTTGGGGTTCTCGTGTCCACAGTAGGCGCAGGCGCACTTGACAAAGGCGATGGGCACGCCCAACTTGTGCATCGTGACGTCTGACTTGATCTTGGGGAGGCCACGGGGGTTCAGACGGTGCCCGATCACCCGCCCGGCGAGCATCGCCCGGCGCGGCTCTTGTTCCTTGAGCTCGTTGTAGATCGACCAGAGGCGGCGAGTCACATAGCGGTTCTCGGCCAGGATGTTTCTGGCGTCGGCGCGAATGTCCGGATCCTCGTTGGTCAACTGCTCAAAGATCGCATCGAACGGGGGGCCGACCTCGACAGGATGCGGTGTCAACTCGGCCGCCGTCTCCCGCAGGACGATCATCTGATCGATCTTGGCTTGCTTGGCCCGGGACATCCCCCAACCCATCTTTTCGGTCACCACACGCTCGGCGGCTGTTCCCGGCCCAAGGGCTCGCAGAGCGCCCACCAGGGGATAGAGCGCCGGGGAGTCGGGCGGCTCGAGCTGGAGGGCATCCATCACGGGCGTTACGGGCACGCGGGCCTTGCCGGCGATGGCCCGGATGCTATCGGCGGCCGCGGCGCGCACGTCCGGCTCGCGATCCTTGACCAGTTGGGCCAGCGTCTCGCCCGCCCTGTCCGACGGAAGCTTGGCCATGGCGTTGGCGGCGCGCTCGCGGATATCGGGATCGGGCGACTCGGCCAGGCGTAGCTGACGTTCGAGCTGTGCCTGGTCAAGGTTGTTGATCTGTTGCTCTTTTTTCCCAGGGATCACCCGCTCGACGAGCGCTTTGAGACGGTCCATAGATTCTTCTCCTTTACACTGAGCACTCCTCCATGCGCCTTGGCCGGCGATGGCCTTGGCTTGTGGAGTGGATTCTTTCTGGACTCATTATGACGACAACGACGGGGTTCTGTCAAACGTAACGCTGCCGTCAGTTGCCGTCTGTGTCCAGGACATCGGTAGAGTCGAGCCTCTAGCGCTCGGAGGCAGCGCGAGGCGATATCGTCACAGAGCCCAACAGCACATGATCCGTTCCGGCGGCATTGGTGTCCGTCAGTGCCACACGGACCCCGCTCTCGCGGTCGTACAGGCCCGTGATGACGCTGTAGGCGCCGCCGGCGGCATCGCCGGGCACCCACAGCGAGCGGCAATCCACCAGCGACTCGCCCGCAGCCAGGGTATCCAGCGGGACCAGCCCGTTGCGCGGCTCGCCGTCGGACTGGGTCACCAGGATTCCCTCGGGGCTGAGCAGTTGCAGGAACACGGCATACCGCTGGTCTATATCAGCCAGGGCCTCCCAGGCCAGGGTGACCGCCAGCGTATCGCCCGGTGCTGCCTCGGCGGGCAGCGTGCTGGCGCTCAGATGCAGGCTACCGGCAAAGGTCGCGACGCGCTCTGCGCCGGTGGCGTGGCATGGGCGCTCGTAGAGCACGGCGCGATTGTGGCCGTTTTCGTGCTCCAGGGCGCGGGCAGCGTGGTTCTCCAGCCACCAACCCCCCTGATTGCTGGGGTGCTGTAGCGGCACCTGATAGGTGAGCAGCCAGAGGCGCTCGTGGGCCTCGGCCAGCGCCTGCATTTGATCGTCTACCTCCTCATCGGTGAACCAGCCCAGGTAGTAGTCGACCTGCGCATCCGGGGCATACAGGCGCAGCATCCCCTCTTGCCAGATATAGCTCACGATCACGCCATCGCCCGGACGCGCCGACTGGGCCAGGGTCTTGCCGATGGGGCGCAGGTCGTCGGGCGGCAATGCCACCGGCCGGTAGGCATGGGGCAGGCTGACGCCCCAGGCCACCAGCAGCGCGAGGGCGATCGGTACCGCTGCAAGGCGCAGTCGCGCCAGCCCCGCCGCCGCCAGGACGCACAGGGCGGGCACGGTGTAGAGAAAAAAGCGCGGGATCACAAAGGGAGTGACCGCCTGGGCGGCAAAGCCGATGGCCAGGGGGATGAGGATCACTGCCGCCAGCAGCCCCCGGCGCGCATCCCACCCCTTGTACAACTCCCAGGCGGCGGGCAGCAGGAGCGCACCCAGAGCCAGCCAGGCCCAGGGTCGGGGCGCATAGGGGCCCGCCGCCAGGACCCTGCCCATGGTGCGCAGATAGGCTAGGACGTCCCAGGCGCCGCGCTCCATGGGCACGTTCTGGGCGCCGGCAAAGGCCGTGCGCCAGGTCAGCAGCACCCAGGGCGCCAGCAGGGCCCCGGTGCCCGCCAGGGCCGCCAGCCAGGGGCCGTCCCGCCGCCAGGCCTGCCGCCAGCCGGGCCGGGTCACGGCCAGCCATCCGAGGAACCAGAGCCCCTGGGCCGCTACAAAAAGGGCGCCATAGTAGTGGGCGCCAACGGCCAGGGCGGTCGCCACGCTGTAGCCCGCCCAGAGGGCCACGGTGCGCCAGCGGGGGCGGTCGGACGGGTCAGCCCATAGGCCACGATCCAGCAACGTCAGCCCCAGCCACCCCCAAAAGGCGACCCAGGGATAGCCCTTGGCCTCGCGGTCATAGTAGACGGCCATGGGCGCCAGGGCCATGAGCCCCGCGGCCAGCAGGCCCGCCATAGGCCCGCCGAGGCGCCGTCCCCAGACATAGGCCAGCACCACGACGCCCAGCCCACACACCGCCGAGAGAAGCCGTGCATGGAGCACGCTATCGCCCAGCAGGTCGAGCCACAGTCCGAGGGCCAGGCGATGGGCCGGGGGGTTGGTGTCGTTGGTGATGCGCGACATCTCGACCACCTGAGAGAGCCCGGCACGGGCCAGGTAGGCGTTGTTGCCCTCATCCCACCAGAGGCCGTAGCGGTCAATCTGCCATACGCGCAGGGCCGCCGCCACGAGCAGGATC
>SKRJ01000109.1 GCA_007118555.1 Anaerolineae bacterium
CGTGGGCACGACGTCGGTGCGCGTGCTCGAGACGGCGGCCCAGGAGGACGGCACGATCGCGCCGTGGGAGGGGCCCACCGATCTCTACATCTATCCGGGGTACACCTTTCGCATCGTGGATGCCCTGATCACCAACTTTCACCTGCCCCGTTCCTCGCTGCTCATGTTGGTCTCGGCATTCACATCCCGCAATGCGGGCCGCGTTGCGGCACGCGACTCGGGCCGCGACATGATCCTAAGAGCCTACCAAACCGCCGTGACCGAGCGGTATCGGTTCTACAGTCTGGGCGATAGCATGTTCATCCTGTAGCGATGCCGCATCGCGGGGCGTCCAGCAGCCTCCTTGTTGCCGGATCAATCGGCCTTGCGACTCCCCATGAGCTCGTCCACCTCACGCTTGAGCGTTTCCAGGTCGGAAAAAGAACGATAGACCGACGCAAAGCGCACATAGGCCACCTCGTCGACCTCACGCAGGCGCTCCATGACCATCTCGCCAATGATGCGGCTGGGCACCTCGGCCTTGCCCAGATTGTACAGGTTGGTCTCGATGTTGCTCACCACCTGATCGATCGTCTCGGTCGAGATGGGCCGCTTGGTGCAGGCGCGCCAGATGCCGTCAAAGAGCTTTTGCCGGTCGAACGCTTCGCGTCGTCCATCGTTCTTGATCACCACCAGGTTCACCTTGGCGATCTGCTCATAGGTCGTAAAGCGCTGATGGCAGTTCTGGCATTCGCGCCGCCGACGAATGCCATCGCCGACCTCACGGGTATCGATCACGCGCGAGTCGGTGCTGCTGCAATAGGGACACTTCATAGTCGCTATGCCTTATCTTCTGCGGTTCTTGTACCTGAGAAATGGCGGGATATCCCACTGCTCGTCATCATTGCTCTGCACAGGCAGTTCGACCGGCGTCGGCTGGCGCTTGGGCGCGACCGCCTCTCGCTTGGGCTCGCCAGCGGGCGCTGCGGCCACGGGGCGAGAGTGCCCGTCAAAGCCGGTGGCGATGACGGTGATCTGGATGTCGTCGGTCAACGAGTCATCGATGGCGGCGCCAAAGATGATATTGGCATCCTGATCGACCATCTTGCGGATGACCTCGGCGGCGTCATTGACCTCAAAGAGCGTCATGTTGGCGCTGCCCTTTAAATTGAACAGCACGCCCCGGGCGCCATCGATGCTGATGTCCAGGAGCTGGCTATTGACCGCCTGGATCGCGGCGTTCACGGCGCGGTTCTCGCCCGACCCACGCCCGATGGCCATCAGAGCCGAGCCGCCATTGCCCATGATCGAGCGCACATCGTTGAAATCGACGTTTACGAGGCCCGTGCCGGTGATCAGATCAGAGACGCCCTGAATGCCCTGGCGCAACAGATCGTCGGCGGTCAAAAAGGCCTGCTTGATGGAGGCGCGTGGATCAATGATCTGGAGCAGCCGGTCGTTGGGGATGACCACCATGGTGTCGACGTTCTCACGCAGCTTGGAGATACCCTCCAGGGCCAGCCCGATGCGCCGCCCGCCCTCAAAGCCAAAGGGCCTGGTGACTACAGAGACCGTCAGGGCGCCCAGCGATCGGGCGATGCTCGCCACGATCGGCGCGCCGCCGGTGCCCGTGCCGCCGCCCATGCCCGCCGTCACAAAGACCATGTCGGCGCCCCGCAACAGCTCTTTGATCTCTTCCGCCGACTCTGTGGCGGCCTTTTCTCCCAGCTTGGGGTCACCCCCGCACCCCAGGCCGCGAGTTACCTTGTCGCCGATGCGCATCCGCGTGGGCGCACTGGAGCTGCCCAATGCCTGGGCATCAGTATTGAGGGCGATGAACTCGACCCCCTGCACGCCCACCTCGATCATGCGCTCGACAGCATTCGAGCCGCCCCCGCCGATGCCAACGACCTTGATCTCTGCTTTGCCGCCCGCCACGGGCCCCTTTTCTGGTACTGCCTGCATCTTTTTCCCCTTTCTCAGGGCACAAGCCGCTTGAACATTGCCTTGACCATCTCATAAAACGTTCGTGGATGCTGCACGAGCGGGACCTCGTCTTTGTCCGCAGCAGCCTTCATTCCCCAGAGCAACAGACCCACCGCCGTAGCATAGGCGGGGTTGCTAACCGCCTCCACCACGCCATGCATCCGATGGGGCACCCCGATGCGCACGGGCATCTGGAGCGCGCGGCTGGCCCCGTCGCGGATGCCGCGCAGATCCGACGTGCCGCCCGTGAGCACGATCCCGGCCGGGACCAGATCCTCGTAGCCCGAGCGGCGGATGTCGCGGGCGATGATGCCGAACATCTCTTCCACCCGCGCCTCGACGATCTCGCACAGCTCACGCCGCGCTACGGTGGCCAGTCCATCGTGCCCAAAAGCCGACAACTCGATCATCTCGGCCTCGTCCACCTCCATCGGCAGAGCATGCGAGTAGCGGATCTTGGCCTCTTCGGCGGCCGCAAAGGGCGTGCGCAGCATGACGGCGATGTCGTTCGAGATATGGTTGCCACCCACGTCGAACACCATGGTCTCCCACACGCTGCTATCCATGTAGGTGGCCAGGTCGGTGGTGCCGCCGCCCATATCGATGAGCACCACCCCCATGCGACCCTCTTCCTCCGTCAGTACGGCCAGCGCCGACGCCAACGGCTGGAACACCGAATCCACCACGCGGATCTGGTTGCGCTCGACGCACTGCTCCAGGTTCTGGATGCAGGTCGTCGAGCCGGTGACGATGTGGGCCTCGACCTCGAGGCGAAAGCCCATCAGGCCGATGGGGTTCTTGATCCCCTCCTGGCCATCAATGATATACTCGCGCGGGATGGTGTGCAGAATCCGCCGATTGTGCGGCACGGCAATCGCCTCGGCGTCCTCCAGCACCCGCTGGATATCCTCCCGATCCACGGGCCGATCGCCCCGCCCGATGGACACGGCGCCACGGCTGTTCTGCGAGGCGATATGGCTGCCACTGATCCCGAGGTAGGCCTCCGAGATCGTATAGTGGGCCATGTTCTGGGCCTTGCGTACGCTCTCCTCGATAGAGCGCGAGGCCACCTCGATGTCGGTGATCACGCCCCGCCGAACGCCACGAGACGGCACGACCCCCATGCCGATGACGTTCAATGGGCCGCTATCACTGACGCGCCCGATCAGGGTACAGATTTTGGTAGATCCTACGTCAATGCCTGCTATGATGCGTTCCACGCTACTCTCTCCTCCTACCCTGACTCGAACTTGACCGCCGGACGCCGCTCGTTCCTGAGATCTATATAGACAACCCGATCGCCCCGCTCGTCGAGTGCCCGCGTGAGCTCCTCGAGCAGCAACGCCTTTTGCTCGGCATCGCCGCCCAGGCCCAGATATACGGACCAGCCGCGTGCATCGACGAGGATCAGGCCATCCTCCAGTGTGTACTCGAAATCGCTCGTTGTGGGCAAAGCGCGACTCATCGCGGCCACAAACTCCCAGGGCACGCCCACGATGTACTCGTCGGGCGCCACGGGCAGGCCGCTGCGGTCGCGCACGCGGGGCAGATCGCCGTGACTCGCGGCGGCCCCCAACACGCGCCCCTCGGCATCCACCCACCAGTAGACGTCCTGACTGTACCACAGCAGGAGCGTTGCCTTTTCCTCAAGCTGGATATGCACCTGGCCCGGCAGGCGGGCCTGCACCCGCACACGCCCCAGGCAGCCATAGCTCTCCAGGAGCTGCGTCTCTATCTGGCGGGCGTTGAATGTAAAGATCGATCGCCCCGCAAGATCGACGAGACCCTCGATCTCATCGTGGGCCACCAGGCTCGCGCCATCAATGGTGACCTGGCGGATGCGAAAGCGCGCCGAGGTCAGGAACTGTACGATGAACAGCAGCGAGATGGCCAGCAGCGCCAGGCTCCCCATGCGGCTATAGCGCTGCCAGCCCGCCCCGGCGTCACGCACCTTGCGCATCGCAAGGGTAGACGTCTGCTGCTCCAGCCTCTGCCGCGAACGCGGCGCTCGTCGCGATTTCCGTCGTACCATGTGCCTTCCTAGTGATCGAACTCGTAGCGCGTCTTGGAGGCGCGCTTGTCCTCACGCCGCTCCAGCGCCAACTCGATGAGCCGGTCGAGCAGCTCGGGATAGGGCAGACCGCTAGCCTCCCAGAGCTTGGGATACATGCTGATGTCGGTAAAGCCGGGGATGGTGTTGAGCTCGTTGAGCCACACCTGCCCCGTGCTCTTGTCTACAAAGAAATCCACCCGGGCCATGCCGGCGCAATCGATGGCCTGAAAGGCCCGCACCGCCAGGTCACGGATCTCGGCGGTCTGCTCGTGCGAGAGCTGCGCCGGGATCTCGAGCCCCGAGTCGCCGTCGATATACTTGGCCCGGTAATCATAGAACTCGTTGCAGGGGATCACCTCGCCGGGCACCGAGGCGACGGGCTCGTCGTTGCCCAGCACGCTCACCTCAATCTCGCGGGCATCGACGGCGGCCTCCACCAGGAGCTTGCGGTCGAAACGCGCCGCCAGGTCGAGCCCCTGAGCCAACTCGGCCCGGTCACGGGCCTTGGAGACGCCCACGCTGGAGCCCGCGTTGGCCGGCTTGACGAACACCGGGTAGGCAAACTGCGCCTCGATCTGCGCCAAGATCGCATCGGGATCGTCGCGCCAGCGTCTGCGCAGTACGGTTTGCCATGCGACGATGGGCAGCCCATGTGCGGAGAGCACCGCCTTTTGGATGACCTTGTCCATGCCGACGGCCGAGCCCAACACGTCGGCGCCCACATAGGCCAGATCGGCCAGCTCGAGCAGCCCCTGAATCGTGCCATCCTCGCCATAGGTGCCGTGCAGCACGGGAAACACCACATCCACCACGGGGAACCGCACATGATCGGCGCCCGGCAGCAGCTCACGGCGCGTCGCCGCCGTCAGCGCCGCACCATCGCCGTCGTTGCCGCTCTCTTTGGCAGGCGCCTCGGGCGCGGGCTCGCCCTCCCGCAACAGCTTCATCGGATCGCCGGCGGTGATCCAGCGCCCCATGGGATCGATGCCCACCGGGTGAATCTCGTACCTGGTCTTGTCCAGGGCCTCCATGACCGAGCGCGCCGAGGCCAGAGACACCTCGTGCTCGCCCGACCTGCCTCCAAAGAGCACGGCCACACGGATCCTGCCGTTGCCGATGCTGGTCACCATCATCCTCCTCTGCTTGCCATCTCGAGCACAGCGGCCTCGGGCCAGGCGCCGATCAGCTCGATCTCGGGCTCGAGCCGCTCCTGAAAGTCGCGCCAGACCTGCTCCTGCGCGATCTCGATCAGCCGGACGACATCCTGGGCCGACGCGTTGCCACAGTTCATGAAAAAGTTGGCGTGCTGCGGCGAGATCTGGGCCCCACCGATCTGCAGACCCTTGAGTCCGGCCTGCTCGATCAGGAACCCGGCCGGGTAGTTCTGCGTGCGCTTGAACATGCTCCCCGCACAGGCCCCCCGGGGGGTACGCGCCTGACGTTGCAGGGTGACCTGCTCGGCCCGGGCCGCCAGCTCTTGGACGTCGCCGGGGCGCAACTGCATCACCGCCTCCAGCACGATGGGGCGCTGCTCGCCGGCGCCTACCCGCTTCAGGGCGCTGGTGCGATAGCCAAACCCCAGGTCATTGCGCTGCACCCGGCGCACCTGGCCATCGGCGTCGAGCAGTTGCGCCTCTTGCACCACATCGGCCATATAGCCGCCATAGGCGCCGGCGTTGCCCACCACGGCCCCACCGATGGTGCCGGGGATGCCCACGGCCCACTCCAGGCCCTCCCAGCCCTGCGCCACGGTGTGGCGGGCCAACTCGCGCAGCGACACGCCCGACTCGGCCACCACACGCCCGTCCTCGTCGATGGTATGGCCCTGGCAGGCATTCAGAATCACCAGACCACGGATGCCCGCATCGGCCACCAGCACGTTGGTGCCACCGCCCAGCACGATGCAGGGCACCTCGTGGGCGCGGGCCAGCCGTAGCCACTCGATCAACTCGCCGATATGCTCGGCCCGGATAAAGAGATCCGCCGGCCCACCCACACCAAAGGAGGTATGCAGCGCCATCGGTTCATCGCGCAGCAATCTATCACCATATCCCGCGCCCTGCAGCGCGGAAACGAGCTTTGTCATCGCGTTCATGTGGATTGCTCCTCGAGCGCCAACAGGACGCGCTCGCCAATCAGGTAGCCATCACCGGCCCCCAGCGTGATCAACACATCTCCCGGATGCAGGCGCTCCAGCAGATGCGCCGCCACCTGCTCCAGCGAGCCGATATGTCGGGCAGAGCGGTGCGCCAGAGCCGTCACCAACGACTCGACGCCGATGGTGGGGCGCTCGCTGGCCCGCGCCGCATAGATATCGGTTACGATGACCTGATCGACCGTGTCCATGCAACCGGCAAACTGATCGAGCAGGGCCTCAACGCGGCTGTACGTATGGGGCTGCAGGACCGCCCAGATGCAGCGCTTGCCATAGCGCGCCCGCGCGGCAGCCAGCGTCGCCGCGATCTCGCTGGGATGATGGGCATAGTCGTCGATCACCGTGATGCCGTCGATCTCGCCCTTAAGCTCAAAGCGACGCTGCACCCCGGCAAAGCTACCCAGCGCCTCTGCCGACTCTGCGGGTGCAATGCCACAGGCCTGCGCCACGAGCATGGCCGCCGTGGCATTCAGCGCATTGTGGGCCCCCGGCAGACCCAGGCTGGCCCGCGCCCACACCTGGCCCCCTTGGTGGATCGCCACGTCGACCCCGCCCCGTTCGTTGGGCTCTGTCACGTCGACCATATAATCGGCGTCCTCATGCTGCCCGTACGTCACCACGCGCGGCAGGTCGTCTGCCAGTTCGGCCAACAGCTCGTGCACCTGCGGGCTATCGCTGCAGGCGATGAGCAAGCCCTGCGGCTCGATGTTGCGCACAAACCGGGCATAGGCCTCACGCATCTCGTCCAGATCGGCGAAATAGTCGGGGTGATCCATCTCGATGGCGTTGATAACCGCCACCTCTGGCGTCAGGCCGTGGAACATGCGCCCGTACTCGTCGGCCTCGATCACGAACCACTCGCTGGCGCCCGCCCGGGCATTGGTGCCGAAACCGGCCAGGATCCCGCCCACGATAAAGGAGGGATCGCGTCCCGCGCTCTGCAAGATGTGCGCCACCATGCCCGATGTCGTGGTCTTGCCGTGGGTGCCCGCCAGCGCCAGGCAGCGATAGCCCTCCAGGAGCTGCGGAAAGAACTGCTGGCGTTCCACCACGGGGATGCCCCGGGCCTGCGCGGTCTGCACCTCGGGATTGGACGCCGGCACCGCCGACGAGACCAGCACCAGATCGGCGCCGTTTACCTGCTCGGGGGCATGACCGACGAACACCTGGATGCCCTCCGCCGCCAGGGCAGCGGTGAGCGCCGTCGCACCCATATCCGAGCCGCTCACGCGGTGGCCACGCTGGGCAAGCACCCGGGCGATGGCCGAGAGCCCAATGCCCCCGATCCCCACCAGGTGAACGCGCTGCCCAATTGTGCGTTGCCTCTCCCCAGATGTCACCAGCGTCCCCCGTTCATCGAATCACCCGCGCGACGATCAATACAATGGAAAGATAGAGCAGCAGCCCCTGCCCCAACAGGAACGGCTCTCCCAAAAAGTTCATGGGCAGGTACTCGATCATGGCCTCGGCCTGCACCGAAAGCTGCTCGGTTGAAAAGCCCATCCATTCGATGGCGTAATCCCACTTGTCCAGGTAATACCAGAGCGTACCGACGATCAGATAGCCGTTGAACAGCCCGATCAGCAGGCCCAGGATGTTTCCCAGCGGCCCGCCAGGCCCATAGCCGCCATAGCTCAAGGTCTCGCCCGCGTACGAGACAAAGGCAATGATCATCACGACGATCACAAAGAGCCAGGTCTGAAAGGCGCCGTGGTTCGCCGTCTCGACGAGACCGTTGCCCATCGCCATGACCGTGTCGACGCCGCGGTCCAAAAAGGGCTCTAGCAGGTGCAGGACGAACAGCACAAACATCATCACCGCCGTCACGCCCAGCTCCCGCAGGAAACCGCGGACCAGGCCGATGAGGCCGAATATCAGCACCAATACGCCAAAGAACAACTCGATGGGCGCCAAGGCTCCTCCTCACTCCTGCCGCCGCGCTCGCCCCGTCGCACTGTAGAGCCCAAAGGCGATCATGACAAAGACGAACAGGATGGCCATCTGCACCAGAAGCTCGGGCCTGACCAGGGCCTCCTGCACCTCGCCGGTGGGCACCTCGATCAGGGCCCGCGGCTCGGGAAAGATGATGGGCAGCAGGAAATAGGTGATGCCAAACCCATTGAACAGCCCCACAAAGAACCCCAACAAGCGGGATACCAGGCCAAACACGATGCCCCCAAAACGCTCTCCCACCAGATAGCCGACAACGACGATAAAGCCAAAGATCCCGGCCCGGAACCAGTCCTGGGCGCGGGGCGAGTCAATCAGATCGGACTGCACCCGGATCTCTTGCAGCGTGCCAGTATCCTGAGCGCTCAGCCCCCCCTCCCGCACGAACCGCAGCATGCGGTAGGAGCGGTTCACAGGCTCGGTCAACCCACTGCCAAAGACGGTCACCACGAGCATGGCCAGGGCGATGGCCGCAGAGAGATACAGCTCGCGGCGAACGCCACGAATCAGGCCCATGACCCCAAAGATCCCCAGAACAAGGGCGGTTGCCAGGTGCTGGTTCAGAACAAAGGTCACCACATCACCCATGGCGCGTTCCTTTCGCCATTTCCACCAACAACTCTGCCAGGCGCGCCGCGCCATCGCCCGTAGAGAGACGCCGGGCCGCATCGGACATGCTCGCCAAACGTGGCGGATCGTCCAGCAGCGCCGTCACTGTCTCGGCGAAATCGTCGGCCAGAGCGGCATCGTCCAGCACCACGGCGGCGCCACGTTCGGCCAAGTAGTCGGCGTTCGGTTGCTGATGCTGCCCCGCGTGGGGATAGGGCACCAGCACCGAGGGCAGCCCAAGCACGGGGAACTCGCCCAATGTCGCAGCCCCTGCCCGTGCTACCACCAGATCGGCCGCCCCCAGCGCATCGGGCATCTCTTGGTGCAGATAGGCGGACAGGTGGTACTGCTCTCGCAAAGCCCCCGGAAGCTGATCTCGCCGCGCCTGGAGCATCTCGAAATCGGGCGTGCCACTGATGTGGATCACCTGCGCCAGGGCCAGCAGCCGCTCCAGATCACGGCTGACCGCCATGTTGATCGAGTGCGCGCCACTACTGCCCCCCAGCACCAGCAATACCGGGCGGCCGCCATCGAGGCCCAGCCTCTGCCGTGCCTCCTGCTTGGTTACGTCAAACAAAGCCCGCCGCACGGGATATCCGGTCACCGTGACCTTGGCACCATTGAAATGTGCCGCCACCTGATCGACGGTCACCCCAACCCCATGGGCCAGGCGGGACTGCCAACGCACCGCCATGCCCGGCTCCATGTCGGGCAGGTAGATCAGCACCGGCACCCTCCGCAGCCAGGCCGCCACCACCAGAGGCGCCGTCACATAGCCGCCGGTGGCAAACACCGCCGACGCGCCAAACTCGCGCAGCAGGCGCAACCCCTGCCCCACGCCGGGGATCACACGGGCCATGCTCTGGCCCTTGCCCCACAGCCCCCGCCCGCGCAACGCGCCTGTGGCGATGGAAAAATAAGCCAGCCCGTGCCGCTCGATGATGTCCCTCTCCATACCCTCGCCTCGGCCCACCCAGGCGATGCCATCGGCCGCGATCCCATAGGCAGGGTCCGCCTGCAGCCGCTCGATCACCGCCAGGGCCGGATAGATATGCCCGCCGGTGCCGCCTCCGGTAAAGAGCACCTTCATCGCGTAGCCCCCTGTGGCCCTTTTGGGCCCGCCCGCGAGATGTTGAGCAGGATGCCCACCGACGCCAGGGTCGTGACCAGGGACGAACCGCCATAGCTGATAAAGGGCAGCACCGTGCCCGTCACCGGTGACGAGTTTGTCGCGACGGCGATGCTCAGGGTCGCCTGGAACACGACCCAGGAGACGATACCCACGGCCAGCAGCCGCCCGTACATGTCCGGCGCCCGCTTGGCGATCTCCAAGCCGCGCCACAGCCATAGCGCATAGAGGGCGATCACGACGACCGCGCCCACAAAGCCAAACTCTTCGGCCAGGATCGAATAGATAAAGTCGGTGTGGGTAAAGCGGCCCAGATACATCTTTTGGCCGCTCTGGCCCAACCCCACGCCCAGGAACCCACCCGACGAGAGGGCCTGCAGCGCCTGGATCATCTGGTACCCCTTGTCCAGCGGGTCACTCATCGGCCCCTCGAGCCAGATCCCCAACCGGTCGCTGCCATAGCCCAGGAACATGACTGCGATTACAGTGACCAGTGCGCCGGCAAGCAGCAGCAGGACAAAATGCTTCATATCGGCCCCGGCGACAAAAAAGACCGCGCATGCCGTCGCTACGAGCAGAATGGCGGTGGAGAGATCGGGCTGCAAACCGATCAGCCCCGCCATGATCCCCAAGAGCAATGCAAAAGGCCACGTGCCCATGCTAAAGCTGCGCAACCGCTCGCGGTTGGCCTCGAGCCAGATGGCGATATAGACGATGGCGCCGACCTTGGCGAGCTCCGAGGGCTGTATGGCGCCATAAAGCACTACCTGCCCCCCCGCACCGCCCCGCACCATCTGCACCCACCGCCCCACAAGCGCCATGACGCCCAGCATCGCGACGGTCACCACCAGGATCGGGATGGCAATTCGCTTGTAATGGCGATAGTCGATGGCCCAGCACACGAACAGCGCCATCAGGCCCAGCGCAACAAAGCGAAGCTGGCGCACCAGATAGTAGGTAGGCCCGGTGACGTCGGTCCATCCCATCATGGGCAGATGGTACGTGGCGCTATAGACCATGACGAGCCCGCAGAGCACCAGGGCCAGCGCTATGACCAGCACTCCCCAGTCGGTGCGCCCCAGGCGCCGCGTGAATCCTCGCATCATTGTCGTCATGGGTTACAGTTCCTGCACCAGTTGGCAAAAGGCGCGGCCTCGCGCCTCGAAATCGGGATAGGCATCAAAGCTGGTGCCCCCGGGCGAAAGCAGCACGACATCGCCGGCCTGGGCCACCTGCGCCGCCATCCGCACGGCGGCCTCCAGATCCTCGGCGTGATAGACCGGTGGCGACGGAGCGCCCTCCTCGGCCAGCACCCGCTCGATCAACGGTGCGCACTCGCCAAAGGCCACCACGCCCCGCGTCTTGCGCCTGACCCACGTGGCCCACTCCTCCCAGGGCAGGTGCTTGTCGCGCCCCCCGGCCAAGAGCACGAGCGGCTCCTCATAGGCCCGCAGCGCCGCCACGGCTCGCTCGGGGGTCGTAGCGATCGAGTCATTGACAAAGGTGATCTCCCTCCAGCGGCGCACCACCTCGAGCCGGTGCGGCACCCCGACAAACTGGGTGGCCGCCTGCCGTATCGCGTCCAGACGGACGCCTGCCAGGCTGGCGGCACAAGCCGCTGCCAACACGTTGGCCACATTGTGCTCGCCCCGCAGCCGCATCTCGTCTCTGCCACAGATGCGTTGTTCGCGGCCCTCCATGCGCAGCCAGAGCTCGTCACCCCGCAGCATCGCGCCGCACGTGACGGGCTCCACCAGGCTAAAGCGGGCCACATGGCCCCGGGCCCGCTCGCCGAGGGCGCGGGTCTGGGCATCGTCCTGGCTCA
>SKRJ01000284.1 GCA_007118555.1 Anaerolineae bacterium
GGTCGGGGACCATCTTTTTCTCCAACTGCAACCTGCGCTGCGTCTTTTGCCAGAACTGGCCCATCGCCCACGAGGGCCTGGGGAACCAGATCAGCGAAGAAGATCTGGCGGGGATGATGCTGAACCTGCAGAGGATCGGCTGTCACAACATCAACTTTGTGACGCCCACCCACGTCATGCCCAACATCCTCAAGGCCACGCGCATCGCGCTGGGCCAGGGACTGCACATTCCCCTATGTTACAACACGAGCGGGTACGAGTCGGTCGAGATCATCAAGCTCCTGGACGGCATCGTCGACATCTATCTCCCCGACCTCAAATTCATGGATGGCGAGCAGGCGAGCCGCTACAATCTGGCCGCCACCACCGATTATCCCGAGCGGGCGCAAGAATCGCTGATCGAGATGCACCGTCAGGTGGGCGACCTGGTCACCGACGAGCGAGGCATCGCCCTGCGCGGCCTGATGGTGCGCCATCTGGTGATGCCGAACCGCGTGGCGGGCACGCGCGAGTTTGTGCAATGGGTGGCCGAGAACCTGTCCAGGGAGACCTATGTGAACATCATGTCCCAGTATCGGGTGGCGCACCTGGCCTATGAGTACGAGACCATCGCCCGCGCGATCACGAGGGAAGAGTACCTGGAGGCGATGGATTGGGCCACAGAGGCGGGGCTCATGAACCTGGACGACCGGTCGCTGTCACAGCTCGATATCTTTCGCCGCCGGATGCCGTAGCATCCGCAGGCTACCCTAGTTGCCGCCGGCTGCCGTCAGCCCCATCGCCCGGGCACCCCGGCGCCGCAGTGGCCGCACGAGCCCTGCTTCAGATGCATTTCCTGGATCACAAAGCCCACGCGATCGATCACGACCTGGCCACAGGCCGGGCAGTAGGTGTTCTCGCCCTCGTGCCCCGTCACCCTCGCCACATACACAAAGCGCAGCCCGGCATCCAGGGCCGTGTCGCGCGCCTCCTCCAGCGTAGAGACGGGCGTCCTGGGCAGGTCGGAGAACTGGTAGAGTGGGTAGAACCGGGCCAGGTGGAGGGGGACGTCGGGTCCCAGCTCGTCGGCCACCCACTCGCACATGGCGCGGATCATGGTCATGTCGTCGTTGAGGGTGGGAATGATGATGCTGGTGATCTCGATGTGCACGCCCTGGGCCGCCAGCCAGCGCAGCGTCCGCAGGACGGGCTCGAGCTCGCCGCCCACCACCTGCCGGTAGAAATCGGGGTCAAAGCTCTTCAAGTCGACATTGACGGCATCCAACAGGCCGCCGAGGGCCTCGAGGGGCTCGGGCTCGATATAGCCCGCCGTGTGCATCAGATTCCACAGCCCGGCCTCTTGGGCACGGGCGGCCATATCGGCCATATACTCGAAAAAGACCACCGGCTCGCCAAACCCATAGCTGAGGGAGCGCACGTTCGACTCGATGGCGTGCTGCAGCACCGCCTCGGGCGGCATGTCGTGGGCGTGGACATCCTCCGGGGCGACCAGGGCCATATCCCAGACCTCACAGAACTTGCAGGACAGGTTGCAGCCCGCCGTGGAGATGGACAGAGCCCGGCTGCCCGGCAGCACGTGAAAGAACGGCTTGCGCTCGACGGGATCCACCTGCAAGAGGGCCGGGTTGCCATGGGCCAGCGTGTACCCCAAGCCGTCGCGGTTCTCACGCACCCGGCAGGGCGCCCGCTCTCCGGCTGCCAACTCGCAACGCCTGGGGCAGAGCTCGCAGCGCACCCGGGAGCCAGCCAGTTCGGTGAACCAGGGCGAAGCCACGGGCCGCATGAACCCGCGCTGCGCCCCCTCCGCCTGCATCGGCTCGTCGCGAGCCTCTTGTTGGGCGCATCCGGTCAGGCCGCCGAGACAGAGGGCGCAGGCTCCCCCCACGCCGGCGCGCAGGAACGCCCTCCGGCTCCAGAGACGAGTTCCCATCACAGATTCAGGCATAAGACCTCCTGCAGATTCGCAACGCCACAAAGGCCGTGGCGTTGCCAAGGCCGGCAAACAGGCAGCAGGCAACCAGACCCAGGATCGGCGCGATGACGACGCTGGCAAGAACGGCGCCGATGCAGGCCCCCAGCAGCTCGACGCTGTACACGGCGCCCACCGTGCGCTCTGCGTTGTCCCGCAGGCTCAAGTAGCAGGTCGCCGAGATCGGGAACCCCACACCATTGGCTGCCCCCGCAATGAACGTCAGTCCGGAGAACACCACCAGCACCGCCGTGGGCGATGGCAACCTCACGGCCTGGCCAAGAATCACGGCTATCAGCACGGCTAATGACGTGATCAGCAACTGCATCTTTGCCAGGGTGGAGAGGGTCGCCCGGTGGAGCAGATACCTGCGGGCCAGGAGCGTCCCCAACGCCAGCCCGCCCATGAACAGGGCCATGATCAGGCCCACCATCTCGTACACGAATCCGTACACGGTCTGGAACGACAAGAGCAGGGCGATCTGGAGCGCCATGATCGAGAGCCCCGTGGTGAACACGGCCAGGAGTATGCCAAATCCAAGCTCCGGGCGACGCCGCGTCCCGCCCCAGCGGGACAGCCCCGCCGTGGCGGCCAGGGGCAGGATCACCCACGGCAACGCCCACCAGGGCTCGACATGGAGCAGCCAGCGGAAGGTGCCCCCCTGACCGGCCCGCGTCCACTGCTCCCACAGCATCAGGGTGTACGAGTAGCCGATGGGCCGCAGATCGGTGTTGACAAAGTAGCGCTCGACGGCCGGCGGCAACGTCTCCTCGGTGCGTTGTTGCTCGACGAGGCCGTCCAGCGCCAGGGGAATCGGGCCGGGCCCCTGCAGATGCGCGGCCGGGCTGCGCCCGTGGACCCGCACCACCCAATTGGCGCGCAAGAGCTGGGCGTCGTACAGCAGGAGCTGGTAGTGCTGGTGGCTGAAACTGTCGCTCTCTATCTCACGCTCGAGAAATCGCTGCGCCAGGACCGACACATCCATCGAGATCTGGTCCGGAGCATTGCTGGCCACATAGACCAGTTGATGATCGCCGACCACCAGCACATGCCGAAAAACCCTGCGCAGGGTGTGGTAAAGCATGGCGTTGCGGTTGGCCACGGCGATATCCTGCAGATCGGGCGTGGTCGTGGCGCTAATGACCAGCACACCATCCGGCCGCAGAATAGACCGCGCTTCCTCAAAGAAC
>SKRJ01000054.1 GCA_007118555.1 Anaerolineae bacterium
CATTCAACAGCGCTACTCGTACCTGCGGCCCAATCCCGGCGCCGATTTCGGGCACCAGACCGCCTGCAACACCGACCTGCTGGACTATACACGTGCCCGTGGGCTGCGCCTGCTGGCCTACTCGTCGCTGTTGGGCGGCAGCTATGTGCGCACCGATCGTCCTGTGGCGGGGCAGTATCAGGGGCCGGATACCGACGCCCGCTTGGAGGCGCTGCGGACCGTGGCGGCCCACGTGGACGCCACGCCCAACCGGGTCGTGCTGGCCTGGCTCATGCAGAGCGAGCCGGCGGTCATTCCGCTGTTCGGGGCCAGCAGCGTGGTGCAATTGGAGGAGAACCTGGGTGCGCTGGAGGTGCGCCTCGACCCCGAGCAGATGGCGCGCCTCAACGAGGCTTCCTGCTGATCCGACCGGCCTCTGGCTGTGCGACCACGATCCGCTCAGGCGCCCATCACCTTGCGGTACTGGTAACATTCGTTCTGTTCGCCCACCCGTTCAAAGCCGCACTTGATCTCGTAATAGTAGTGGTTCTTGGTGGCCCAGCAGGGCGTCTCCAGCCGCCAGCTCTTTGCGTCGGGGTAGGCCGTCTCGACCCACTGCCAGATCCGGGTGCCCAGGCCGCGGTCCTGATAGGCAGGGTCGACGAACACCGTCCCCAATAAGTTGTGCCCGTCGGGCATGTCCCACACGATGACACAGCCCACCAGGGCATCCCCCAGCAGCACGCTGTAGCCGACGCTCTCTTTGTAGCCCAGGACCCACTCGCGGAAAAAGCCGCCGTCGTCATAGCCCGGCGGGCCGCCCTTGGCCTGGCCCCGGTGTTTCAGCGTGTCGTCGTCAAAGGCCCGGGTCATCAGGGCGGTCAGGGCGGGGATATCCGCCTCGGTCATCTCGCAAAAGCGCAGCTCCGCACAATCTTGCTCCATCGCAACGCCTCCTTTGTCAGGCGCCACCGGCCTGTCACAATGCCATCAGATGCTGGCGGGGCGTCACGCAAATAGCTCGGCCGCCTGCTCCATCCTGTCGATAACGGTGACGCCAAAGGGGCAGCGCTCCTCGCAGACGCCGCACTGGATGCAGTCATCGGCATTGGTGGAAAGCGTCGCATAGGTCTCGCGCACGGCAGACGTCATGCTGGCGCTACCCATGTCGAGCAGCCGGTTGACCTGGCCGATATCGATGTGGGAGGGGCAGGGCAGGCAGTGATTGCAGTACACGCACTCGCCGGCCTGGTACTGGCTAAAGGCCGCCAGGAGTTGGCTGAAATCCCGGGCCGCATCGTCGGCCTCCCAATAGGCCAGCGCCTGATCCAGCTCGTCCAGATCCTTGCATCCCGGTACGACGGTAGAGACGCCCACCTGCGACAGCACATAGTGCAGGCACTGGATCGGGGTGATCGCCCGCTCCTTGGTCAGCTCCATCTTGTCGTCGCCGCCCGAAAGAAAGGTATCCAACGACATGCTGGACCCAGGCTGGAGCAGCTTGCCGCCGGCGTAGGGCTTCATGGCGACCAGGGCCACATCGTGGGCCGCGCAGGCCTGCAGGAACGCGCGCTTGCCGGGCACGGCGTTGGCGGCCAGATTGATGGGGAACATGATCACGTCCACAATCCCAGACTCGGCGGCCTGGTGCGCCGTCGAGACGGTGTGCCCCGAAAAGCCGATGGCCCGGGTCTTGCCCTGCTGCTGGAGCCGTTGCGCCAGATCCGCCAGCCCACCGGGCGCCATAACGGTGTCATAGTCCTCTTGGCCGTCACTGTTGTGCAAAAAGAGGACGTCCACATAGTCGGTGTGGTAGCGCCGCAAATAGTCCTCGATAAAGTCCTCGGCCAGCTTGGGATCGCGGGTGCGGGCGCCCTGCCCATCCTCGACGGTGGCCCCCAGGTGGGCCGTGAGCAGTACCTTGTCCCGGTAGCCCTGAAACGCCTGCCCCATGATGTCGCGAAAGCCGGGCTGGGCCCAAAAGAGATCAAAGTAGTTGATGCCGCGCTCGATGGCCTGGTGAATGACGGCATCCACGTGCGTCTGGGGCAGGTCGATGAGATACTCGGTGCCGAGAGAGAGGGCGCTGACCTCGATGCCGGTGCGGCCCAGGGTGCGCGTTTGCATGTGCAGAGTCCTTTCTGTGGGAGCAGCGGGCTGGCAGAGGACCAGTGTACTACCGATGGGAACAGCATGTCAAAGATGCAAAGGCTGAATGTATGGTAGACAACCGGATGCATCGGCGCTATAATGAGAGTACTGGTAATCATATCCAGAGAGGATGGACAGTGAGGATGGATAATATGGACAAGCTACTGATGGGGTTCTTCCTTGGTCTTTTTATAGGTTGGGTTCTAGGTCTCCTGTCGGCTCCGCAGTCTGGCAAGGAAACAATTGACAACCTTGGCGAGCATGCCATTGAACTGCGCGATCGGGCGGCCAGCAAGGCCGAGCAGGCACGCCAAGAGGTCAAGCTATAGTCCAATGTCTGCCAGCAAGCGTATAGGCCTATTGTAGGTACGAGATGCGCCGTGCGTCCGTGCAAGCGGGCGCGCGGCGCCCTGCCGTAGCGGCGCGTTGTAGCATGGCTGTGGCGGTCTGTCGGCGTGGCGTGAGGGTTGCCTGCGCCCGTGCAGGGCCCCAATTGAAGGAGAAGGATGAGGATCGTCCCGAACCTGCATTTCAGCGGCAACTGCAAGGACGCCATCGCGTTGTACGAGCGGGCGTTGGGGGGCCAGGAGAAGCGTGTTGCTACGCTACAGGGATGCCAATCCCCTGGACTGGGATCCGGATGAGGGCGAGATCGATCCCGACTGCATCTACCATGCCGAGCTGATGATCGGCCCGCAGCGCATCATGTTGAGCGACCATGCCGGTGACATACCACCGGGGAGCCCCATCTCTCTGGTGCTTTTGTTTGACACCGCACAAGAGGCGCAACAGGCCTATGCGGCCCTGCAGGAGGGCGCCACGATTCTGGCGCCGGCTACCGAGACCACATACAGCAGCTTTTTCGCGTCGCTGATCGATCGATATGGCGTACGCTGGGAGCTGATGACAGAGCGCTGAGCTCGCCGGGCATGGTACCGGGCGCCCGTGGGAGGGGATCCGAGTCGTGAGTCGCCAACTTTGTGGGCGCAAAGGAGCAGGATGAAGATTACCGAGATCGAGACGCTGTTGATCGACCGGTACCTGTTCGTCCAAGTGCACACCGACGCCGGGCTGGTGGGCTTGGGCGAGTCGGGGGCCTGGGGCTTTTTGGAGGCCTCGGCGGGCGCCGTAGAGACCTTCAAGCGGCATCTCATCGGCCAGGATCCGCTGCGCATCGAGCATCACTGGCAGTATCTCTATCGGTGGACCCACTTTCGCGGCGCCGCCATCATGGGCGCCCTCAGCGCCATCGATCTGGCCCTGTGGGATATTGCCGGCAAGCATTTCGACGTGCCCTGCTATCAGCTCCTGGGCGGCAAGGTACGGGACAAGGCCCGCGTCTATTACCACGTCTTTGGCGAGACCAAAGAAGAGCTGATCCAGGGATGCATCGCGGCCCGCGATCAGGGCTTTACCGCCGTCGGGCACCTTACCCCATTCCTCGACGAGCCCCGCGAGCGCCCCTATTTCGAGACCCACGCGGCCAAGATGCAAGACGCCATCGACACGGTGGGGCGCTATCGCTATGCCGTGGGCGACGCCGTGGACCTGTGCATCGAGATTCACCGGCGGCTGACCCCCGCTGAGGCCATTGTCCTGGCGCGCGGCATCGAGCCGTACCGCCCCTTTTTCTACGAGGACCCGATCCTGCCCGACAATCTCGACGCCATGGCGCTGGTGGCCGAGCGCATCCACATCCCCATCGCCACGGGCGAGCGCCTGCACACCATCCAGGAGTTCGAGATGTTGCTGCAGCGGGGCGCCGTGCAGTATGTGCGGCCCGACGTCTGCCTGGCGGGCGGCTTGAGCCACTCGAAAAAGATCGCGGCCCTGGCCGAGGCCCACAACGTGGGCGTGGTGCCCCACAACCCGCTGAGCCCGGTCAGCACCGCCGCTTGCATCCAGCTCGCGGCCTGCATCCCGAACTTCGCCCTGCAAGAGTACCCCACAGGCGAACACGAGCCGCCCAAGAGCGAGATCGTCAAGAGCGCGATTCGGCAGGAGGACGGCTATCTGATCATTCCGGATGCGCCCGGCCTGGGCATCGAGCTGGCCGAGGACGCCGCCGAGCGCCACCCCTACCGGCCGCGGGCGGTGCAGACCCGCCTGCACGTCGATGGCTCGGTGGTCGACCAGTAACCCAGGGCTCTTGTTTCGTCGCCCTATCTCATCACACAACGGAGTTTCCCCATGCGTCTCTGGCTGATCCGCCATGCCGATCCCAATTATGCCAACGATTCCCTGACCGCCAAGGGCCACGTGCAGGCCCGGCTGCTGGCCGAGGCGCTGCTGGCGGCGCCTTTGGACGCCATCTATGTCTCGCCGTTGGGGCGGGCGCAGATGACGGCCCAATACACACTGGAGCGGCGGAACGAGTCAGCCACGACGCTGGGTTGGCTGGCCGAGCTGCGTGGCGGCTACCGCCCGGGGCACGTGGCCTGGGACATGCACCCGGCGGATGTGCTGGGCAGCGGTCAAGTGATCGGCGTCGCCGAGTGGGTGGAGCAACTCGAGTATGGCCAGCGCCTCTTGCCGGTGCTGCAAGAGTTCTGGGACGCGTGGGATGCGTTCTGCCTGGACCTGGGCTATGAGCGGCAGGGCGCGCGGTACCGCATCGTCGAGAGCAACGAGGACCAGTTGGCCATCTTCTGCCACGCGGGGGTGATCCTCTCGCTGCTGTCGCATCTGCTGCACATCCCGCCCCCGCTGGTGTACGCCCATTTCGGCTGCGACCCCTCCAGCGTCACCGTGCTGGAGACCGACGAAAAGGATGGCTGGGCGAGCTTTCGTCTGGTGGTGCTCAACGACATGTCCCACGCCCCGGGGCTGCGCCGGAGCCCACGGGAGCACACTCGCTACGGGTTCTAGGCGGGATGCGGGCCGGGATGCAGCGTCACGCCATCTGCGGCACGGTCCGGTGTCTCGGTCCGCATACCCGTTATGGATTCAGGGCGAGAAACGCCAAGATTGTTGGCGCTACGCTCTCTGCGGCACCGGACGGAGTTCGCCCAGCATGCGCAGCAGGGCCAGCAACTGCTCGCGCCACCCCTCTTGCACCGGCAGCCGCACTCGCTTGCCGCGGGCCCTGGCCTCGGGAAAGCGCGCCAGAATATGCTCCGCCGTGCCGGGCGCCAGCGGCAGAGGCAGCAGCGCCACAATCTCGCGCTCGTCGCCGCGCAGGTTCTCGAGGCCTGCCTCGGTGGCCAGGAGGCGCACCCGCAGCACATAGAGCAGGTCCAACACGGGCTCGGACGGCGGGCCAAAGCGGTCGCCCAGCTCGACCAGCAGGCCATCCAGCTCCTCCTCGGACTCGACGCGGGCGATACGTCGGTAGAGGCGCAGGCGCAGGTTGTTGTCGGGCAGATACTCTTCCGGCAGATAGGCGGAGACGGGCAGGTCGATGCTGGGGCCCATCTCGATGGACAGGGCCTCGCCCGCCGTAATGTCCTGGGCCCGGCGCGCCGCCTGGGCAGGGGTGCGATCCTCGTCCTGCATTTCTTCGATGGCGCGGCGCAGCAGGCGGGCATACAGGTCAAAGCCGATGGCGGCGATATGGCCGTGCTGCTCCCCGCCCAGGATCTCGCCCGCCCCGCGAATCTCCATGTCGCGCATGGCAACCCGAAAGCCCGCGCCCAACTCGGAGGCCTCCTGGATCGTCTGCAGCCGCTGGCGGGCCACCTCGGTGAGGGGTGGCTTGTACAGCAGGTAGGCATAGCCCCGCTCGATGCCGCGTCCGATGCGCCCCCGCAACTGGTAGAGCTGCGCAAGACCCAGGTTCTCGGCGCGATGGATGATGATGGTGTTGACGTTGGGGATGTCCAGGCCGCTCTCGATGATCGTGGTGCACAGCAGCACGTCGCCCTCGCCCTGGGCAAACCCCAGCATCACCTGGGCCAGCTCGTCCTCGTGCATCTGGCCGTGGCCAATGACGATGGCCGCCTCGGGCACGATGCGCTGCAGTTCGGCCGCCACCAAGTCAATGTCCTGCACCCGGTTGTGGACGAAATAGACCTGCCCGCCGCGATCCATCTCGCGCAGGATGGCGGTGCGGATCAGGCCCTCGTCAAACTCGGCCACCGTGGTCTTGATGGCCAGGCGGTTCTCGGGCGGCGTATCGATGACGCTCATGTCGCGGATGCCGCTGAGAGACATGTGCAGCGTGCGCGGGATGGGCGTGGCCGTCAGCGTCAGCACGTCCACCTCGCTGCGCAGTCGCTTGAGGCGCTCTTTGTGGGCGACGCCGAACCGCTGCTCCTCATCAACGACGACCAGCCCCAGATCCTTGAACCCCACGTCTTTGGAGAGCAGGCGGTGGGTGCCGATGACGACGTCCACCCGGCCCTCGCGCAGGCCACGCAGTACCTCTTCCTGCTCGGCGGGGCTGCGAAAGCGCGAGAGCATCTCGACCACGACGGGAAAGCTGCGCAGGCGGCGCCGAAAGGTGTAAAAGTGCTGCTGGGCCAGCACGGTGGTGGGCACCAGTACCGCCACCTGCTTGCCGTCCATGGCGGCCTTGAAGGCCGCGCGCACCGCCACCTCGGTCTTGCCATAGCCCACGTCGCCCACCAGCAGGCGATCCATGGGCCGCGGCTGCTCCATATCCTCCTTGACCTGTATCAGGGCGCTGAGCTGGTCGTCAGTCTCGACATAGGGGAAGGAGGCCTCCAGCTCGTGTTGCCAGGGGGTGTCGGGGCGAAAGGCGTGGCCTTGGGCGACCTCGCGCTGGGCATAGAGCTCGAGCAGCTCGCGGGCCATATCGCGCACGGCCTTTTCAGCGCGGCCCCGCGCCAGGGCCCATTCGGTGCCGCCCAGCCGGTGGATGCGGGGCTCGCGGTCGTCGGCGCCCAGGTAGCGGCTGATGCGGTTGGCGTGGTGGATCGGGACGAACAGGCGGTCGCCCGCGTCGTACTCGATCTCCATATACTCGCGTTCGAGCCCGGCGATGCTCTTGCGGGCCATCCCGTGATAGCGCCCGATGCCGTGGTCGATGTGGACCACATAGTCGCCGTCCTTGAGATCGGCGATGAGCACCTCGGGCGGAGCCTGGCGTCGTGGCGCAGGGCGGCGGCGCTGCTGCTGCACCCATCCCAGGATCTCGGCGTCGGTGAGCACGGTGAGATCGGCGGGCAAGAGCCGGAACCCCTCCGAGAGGATGCCGTTGACCAGGGACAACCCGCCGGGCGGTGGGGGCTCGGGCAGGACCTCGCTGGGGGTGACATAGAGATGCCGCTCGCGCAACAGATCGGCCATGCGCTCGGCCTGGCGCGTGACGAGGACCAGGCGCTGGCCTTGGTCACGCAGCTCGACGATGCTGCTGATGGCCTCCTGGATCTGGCCACCATACACGGGCGCCGCGCCAAAGGCCTCGCCCAGAGTGCGCTCTTCCTCCTGATGGGCATAGCCCAGGCAGACGGTATGGACGCGCCGCAGCCTCCCTCGCAGTTCGGGCCAATCCAGGTAGGGCGTTGCAAAGTTTGGGGGCAGGTCGCCGTCGCGCTCCATGTTGGCGCGCAGGCTCGTGGCCTGGTTCTCGAGGGCGGCCGCCGCCGACTCGAGGGCCGTCAGGTCGTCCAGCAGTACCAGGGCGTTGGCGGGCATATAGTCCAGCAGCGTGGCGGCCCGGGGGTAGAGATAGGGCAGATAGTACTCGAGCCCGTCGAAATAGTTGCCCTGGCCGATGGCCTCGATCTGTTCGCCCATCTGCTGTTGCGTGCGGCTGTTGCACCGGGCCAACTCCAGCGCCTGCAGGCGCCCATGAGCGGCGGGGCCCCACTCGGGCAGAGCCTCGACGGCCGGCCCCCACACCGCCTCCTGGAGGGTGTCCAGCGTCCGCTGCGAGCCGGGATCAAAGGTCCGGATGCTGTCGATCTCGTCGCCAAAAAAGTCGATGCGCAGCGGATGGGGGAGATTGGGCGGGTACAGGTCGATGATGCTACCGCGGTGGGCAAAGGTGCCGGGGTCCTCGACGACGACCGCCGCCTCGTAGCCTGCCTGCACAACCTGCGTGAGCAGATCGTACATGGGAATGTCCATGCCGACTCGTAGCACGCGCATGGCCCGGCGGATGGCCAGGGGAGGGGCGGTCTTGGTCATGAGCGCCCACACCGAGGTTGCCACCAACGTGCCCTGGCCCGCCCCGGGCGACTCGGCCAGGTTGCTGAGCGAGGCCAGCAGGCTGGCCCGGGCATGCAGGGTTTGGCGATCCCATGGCGGGCGGTCGTAGAACAGGGTGTCGGGCGGCTGGAAATAGTGCACCGCAGCCTGCTCGCCGCCAAACAGGCGCAATTGCTCGATCAGATGCCGCGCCTGCTCGGGCCGCCCAGATAGCACCAGCAGAGGCCCCGGCCAGTCACGCTGGAGTGCCGCCAGGACATAGGGGCGCACGGCCGCGGGGAGCTCGAGGGCGAACGCGGGCGGGCGATAGTCGGGCGCCCCCTGGTCGGTCAACGCGCGGGCGCGTTGCAGAGCCTCCTGATAGGGGCGGCTCTGCTGGATGAGGGGCACCAGCGTCTCGAGGGTCATGGCGCCTCCTACGAATCGCCCAGCGGAAGCTGGTCGGGGCCGTTGTGGACGTTCATCGCCTCTCGGACGCCTTCGGCGATAAAGGTCTCGACAGCCTGGGCGACCCGGTCGCACAGATCGGGGACAAAGGGCGCCTGGTCGCGGTCAAAGGCGTTGAGCACGTAATCGACGGGATCGCCATGCCGGGGGCGGCCGATGCCGACGCGGATGCGCGGGAACTCTTGGGTGCCCAGCGAGGCGATGATGGACTTGATGCCGTTGTGGCCTCCGCTGCCGCCGCCGGGGCGCACGCGGATGCGCCCAAAGGGCAGGTCCAGGTCGTCATAGATGACGAGGATCTGCTCGGGGGGGATCTTGTACCAGCGGCTGAGCGGGGCCACGGCCGAGCCGCTGTCGTTCATGAACGTCTGGGGCTGGGCCAGGATCACGCGCTCTCCATCCAGACGCCCCTCGCCAAAGATGGCCTTGAAGCGGCGCTTGTTCAGGGTGAGGCCGTGCTGCTGGGCCAGATGGTCGACGCAGCGAAAGCCAATGTTGTGGCGATGATCGGCATACTCGGCGCCGGGGTTACCCAGCCCGACGATCAGGATCCACCGGGCTCGATCGTTTTTGCGCGGGCGCTCTTCTTTCAGGCGCCCCAAGAATCGTTGTACCATATATTCATCCTGCGCGATCGCGCGCTACCTCGCGGGCAACACAAACAAGGGCTAATCGCGATGACTAGCCCCTGTGAACCGGGGTATCTGTACAGCGGGAGCGTATTGACCCTCCCGGTGTCGGCCTAGAGCAGGCGGCGTATGCCAAAGACCAGGCCCAGCAGCACAAAGATAGCGCCCATGGCTAGCGCGCCAAAGACGAAGGATTGTCCGAGGGCACTCGTCTCGATAGGCAGCCGATCCGGATCCATGACAGGGCTGGTCCGCGGCGTCACAGTGGGCGATACGATCTCTGCTGTGGGAGCGATGATCTCGACCCCTGGCGAAAGATTAGGCGTCGCCGAATCCGGCTCGGGCGTGGCCTGCTCGACCGTAGGCTGCGCCTCCACGGGCGTGGGGAGCATCTCGACCTCGGGCGTAGGCTCTTCCTCTGGCGTGGGTGTCGCTTCGGGCTGCTGGTTGGCAACCACGAGATTGCGCACATAGAACTCTTCCCAGTTGCCATCCTGCCTGACGCCCGTCAGGCGCAGGGTGTAGACATCATCGGGCACCACCGTCGTGTCCCACACCTCGAGCTGGCCCGCGATCACCGGCTGCTCGCGCAGATCGCCGATCACAGCCCACTGGCCGGGGTTCGGCCCGATCCCCCACTCGACCTTGTAGAACTGGAAATCGGGCAACTGCGCCGAGCCAATGATCGGCACACGACCGCGCAGTCGTTCTCCGACGCTGGGGGACGTTATCTCGAGGCGCAGCTCTGCAGCCACACCCATGGGCAGGGTCATGGCCAGCAATATCAGAGCGAGCAAAGCGATCAAGACAGTACGTTGACGCATTCCAGCTCCTAGATATCTATGATTGATCACGGGCCGAGTGTACCACAAGTCCACAGTCGCTCCAAAGATTCCGGGGCGCGAATCGGCCTGCGCTGGCTGCATAGCCAGGTCGGAGACCACGGTCTCTCGACAGGGTCCCGGGGGACGGTATAATCTGTGGGCCGACCCAGGCGGTGCGCGAGACGGTTGGCGCAGTCACACGCAGGAATAAAGGAGGTCCGATGTCGTCCATCCGGATCGGATATGTGGGTTGTGGATTTATGGCGCAAGGGGTGCATCTGCCCAATCTTGCGACAATGGCCGAATGCGAGGTGCTGGCCCTGGCCGAGTTGCGCCCAGACCTGGGGCGCCGGGTGCAGGCTCGCTTTGGCATCCCGCGCCTGTACCCGGACCATCAAGCCATGCTGGCCGATGCGGATCTGGACGCCATCGCCGTGTCGGCGGCCTTTGGCGTGCAGGGGCAGATCGCCCGGGACGCGTTGTTGGCGGGCAAGGATGTGTTCATGGAAAAGCCCATGGCCATCTCGCTGGAGCAGGCCGACGCCATCCTGGAGGCAGAGCGGGCCTCGGGCCGCCGGCTGATGGTGGGCTATATGAAGCGCTATGATGCGGGCAACGAGCTGGTCAAGGAGACCGTAGATGCCTGGCGGGCCAGCGGCGAGCAGGGCGCCATCACCTATGCGCGCAATCATGGCTTTGGCGGCAACTGGACGGCGGGGCTGGACGCGCCCATGGATACGACCGACGAGCCAATGCCCGAGGCGCCGGTGGTGGGGCCCGCCTGGCTGCCCCCCGAATACCTCTCGGCCTATATCGGCTATCTGCAGCAGTACACCCACAACATCAACCTGCTGCGCTGGCTGCTGGGCGCCGGCGACGATGTGCGCTTGCGCTCGGTGGACCTGGACGAGGATGGCTATGGCGGCGTGGTGGTGTTCGACATGGGGGGCGTGCGGGCGGTGCTCGAGACGGGGCGCATCTCCCACTATCGCTGGGACGAGCACACCCAGGTCTATTTCCGCGACGGTTGGGTACACACCTGGGCGCCGCCCCTGCTGCTGCGGCAGGTGCCCGCCGAGGTCGAGATCTATCATGCGAGCGACCGACAGACCATGGCGCGCACCATCCCCCAGCCTGTCTGGTCGTGGGCCTATCGGCGCGAGATGGAGCATTTTGTCGCGAGCCTGAAGAGCGGCGAGCCTTTCCGCTCGACGGCCCAGGACACCCGCACCGATGTGCGCCTCTTTGAGGAGATCTATCGCGTCTGGCTGGGGCAGCGAGGTGTTCTATGAGGATCACCAAGATCGAGACCTGGAAGCACTGGATCCAGTGGTGCAACTGGCTCCTGGTCAAAGTGAGCACCGATGAGGGCGTCTATGGCTGGGGCGAGGGCTCGCTCCACGGCGCCATCGAGTCGGTCGAGACCTATATCCAAGAGCTGGGCGCCGCGCTGATCGGCCAGGACCCCGCAGGTGTCGAGGCCCACTGGCAACGCATGTACCACGCCTGGCGCTGGC
>SKRJ01000009.1 GCA_007118555.1 Anaerolineae bacterium
CCGCCTGACGATGCCGGCCAGGTCGGTGGCCGTCGTGCGGCTGGCGTGAGTACGCACCGCCAACAAGCAAACGAGCCGGTCGCGTTATGTATGCGACCGGCTCGTAGCATAGCAGAGAAAAGGTCTATACCTCGTCCCAGAGCCTGCGGATCAGGGCGGCCGAATCGGTCAGAGCCTGCCCCTTGTCCTCGGCCATGATCTTGCACTCGAGGGTCATGAACCCGTCATAGCCGATGCGCTTGAGGGCGGCGAGGCCCGGACGAAAATCCAGGTGCCCGCTGCCCGGCTCGTAGCGATGGCTGTCCGCCAGGTGCACATAGCCCAGGTACTCGGCCGTCGATTCGATGGCCTGCCCCATGTCCACCTCTTCGATGTTCATGTGGAAAAAGTCCGCCATGAACCGGATGTTGGGGCTGCCCACGGCGGCGCAGACCTTGTAGGCCTGGTCCAAGCGCTGCAGGAACTGTGACTCGTAGCGATTGAGCGGCTCCAGGATCACCATCACGCCTTCGCTCTCGGCCACCGGCGCAATCTCCTTGAGCTCCTCGACCAGGATCTCCTCATGGAGCTCGTACTGGCTTTTTGCGTCCGTGCCCTCCATCTCATAGCGGCGGGTCGGCACGCAGATCGAGCCGATGGCGCCCAGCCGCGCGGCCAGACGCAGGCCCTCTTTGGTGGCCTCTACGCCCTGCTTGCGTACCTCGGGATCGGCGGACAAGAGGCCACCGCCGCCCCCGGCGATGCACAGGCGGATATTGCTGTCGTTCACGATGCGGCCGATCTCGTCCCAGCCCAGGTCGCGAAAGCGCGCCCCGATCTGGATGCCCTGGTAGCCATAGGCCTCCAGGTTCTCGAGAACCTGCTCCAGCGAGTCGCCAGGAACGATGGGCTCTCCGTCGAACCAGCTCTCATAGGTGCCCAGTTGTAGCATCACTGCATCCTTTCTTGTCTATAGCCCTGGATGAACCTCGCGGAGCGCCTAGTCAATGGTCCACTCCTCGAGGCCCTCGGGCAGGGCCGCGGGCTGGCGGCAGGTGGTGGTCAACGGGATATGGCAGTCCTCAAGGGACGCCTCGTGGATGGCATTGACGATGTCCACCACATGGGCGGCCATCTCGCCGCTGGCGCGGTGCATGCGCTTGTTCTTGATGGCCGAGGCCATGTCCGCCACGCCGATGCCACGGCTGTTCTCGTTATAGCCAAACTCGGACTCGATGGGCTCCCACTCGTTCGAGCCGCCACGGCGCAGGTACAGCGTCCCGCCAAAGTTATTGGGGTCGATGCAGCGCAGCGAGGCGTCGGCGCCATAGATCTCGATATGGGGCAGATCGGTCTGCCAAACGTCGGCGGTCATCAGGAACTGGCACACGGCACCGTTGGCAAAGTCCAACAGACCGGCGATGTGGCTGGGAGCGTTGACCTTGCGCATCTCTTCGCCACGCTCGCGCTCCGGCCAGGTGATGCGGGCCGAGCCGGTGACACGGCTGATGGGGCCCAGCAGGTTGATCAGCGCATGCAGGTAATAGGGGCCGCGATCAAAGGCCCAGCTCCCGCCATACTCGAAAAAGTCGGTCATGTAAAAACTGGTGTAGCCGTCGGGGCGGACCGTACGCGGGCGCGGGGTGGCGCGAGCATGCAGGTTCGCAAACGCGCCGACGGGCTCGCCGATGACGCCCTGATCAATGAGCTTGCGGGCCGTCTGCCAGGCGCCGCCAAAAAAGGTGTCGGGGGCGCCGCCCACACGCAGACCGAGGCTGCTGGCGCGGGCCAGCAACTGGTTGGCCTCGTGACGGTACACGGCCAGGGGCTTTTCGGTATAGACGCTCTTCCCGGCGTCGAGCACCTGCATGCCGACGTCAAAGTGCACGCGGTGCGGCGTCAGGTTGATCACGATCTCGATCTCGGGATCGGCCAGCAAATCCTCGACGGTGGCCGCCTTGGCGATCTCGTACTCGTCCGCCCGTGCCTGGGCCGCATCGAGGCGCACATCCGCCACGGTGGTGATCTCGATGGCATCCAGCTTTTTGCTGTTCTGCAGATAGATGCCACTGATGGTACCGCATCCGATGACGCCGACTTTGGTAGGGGTGTTCGCCATAGCTCTCCTTTGCGAAACGCGAATTGCACGACGCCCCTATTCTAGACGGTTGGTGGGCGAATGCAAACCCCAAGACCACCCACCTATTGCGACATACATAGTCGCGATGGACAGGCGGCTACCCACACAAAGCACCGGACCACAGGCGCGGGGCCTGTGGTCCGGCGATATGCTAGATGCCGCAACCTACGACTCGAAATACCACTGTTCGGGGAACTCGGGGAAGGTCCATAGGCTATCCCACACCCAGTAGCCCCCGGTCTCGCTGACGTTCTTGAGGTTGTTACGCACAAACAGCGGATGCGGCGCGTTGCCGACAGTGCCGATGAGCCAGACGTGCTCGGCATGCCTCTCGAGTACCTGACGGGCCGGCTCATCGTCGTCGGTCAGATTGTACTCGTCCATCCAGCGATACAGATCCTTGATAAGCTCGGGAGGCTCCTCGCCCGCCTCGCCCTGGGTGTTGTACCAACGGCCCCACAGCACGCCCCAGGTGCTCTCGTCGCCTTCGTGGGGCGCGTGGAACTGGGGATGGCGCAGGAACAGTACGTCTGTCGACCTGCCACCGTGCCAGAGCGACATCGGCTCTTCGTTGGCCAGGACCCGTTGCGACAGCAAGGTGCGGGTGATGGACGTCCACCGGATCTCGATGCCGATATCCTTCCAGTACTCTTCCACCAGCTCGGTGATGGGTCCTTTGGGGGTCTCGATCTCGGCCATGCTAAACGCGATGATCACGGGCACTTTGCTCTCCGGCCAGAGCCGGTGCGTGCCAGCGGCGTTCCATTCCAGGCCCATCTCGTCCAGCAGGGCGTTAGCCCGATCCGGGTCGTACTCGGCATAGGCCTGGGCATACTCAGGACGATAGTGCCGCGACACAGGGATGACAGTCATCTGGGTCTCGGAAGCAGTCCCAAAGTAGATGATATCGTTGATCTCCGCACGGTTGATAGCCAGCGACAACGCCTGGCGAAAGCGGTCGTCGGAGAACACCTCGCGCCACTCGTCGTCCTCATAGTTCATGTTGACAGAGTAGTGACACTCGCTGCC
>SKRJ01000002.1 GCA_007118555.1 Anaerolineae bacterium
CACCCCTCTCCTAGAGACAGCGAGGGCGACTGCAACCTATGCGAGGGGCGTGCCATGCGAGCAGCAGCATACATTCCGATGGATCGGCGCCAGGCGCTTGCCAGAGGCGAATCGCTTCCTGAGCGGGCCAGGGGCTCTGCGCTCTTTGCGGACATCTCGGGCTTTACCCCGCTGACCGAGGCGTTGGCGCGAGAACTCGGGGCCAGTCGGGGCGCAGAGGAACTGACACGCCATCTGAACCGGGTCTATGATGTGCTGATCACAGAGTTGCATCGCTTCCGCGGGAGTGTGATCAGCTTTAGCGGGGACGCCATCACCTGCTGGTTTGAGGGCGATGACGCCACGCGGGCTGTGACCTGTGCTCTGGCGATGCAGCAGGCCATGGCGCAGCTGGGCGTGATCCGTACCGCTGGCGGAGCCAGTATAGCGCTGGGCATGAAGGCCGCTGTAGCCACGGGAACCGTGCGACGCTTTGTGGTCGGTGATCCTGCCCACTGCCTGATGGATGCGATGGCCGGCGATGTGTTGGATCGTCTGGCGGCCACAGAGAGCATGGCCGAGATGGGTCAGGTAGTCCTGGATGCCACGTCGCTTGACGCTATGGGTGACAGGCTGACTGTGGATGCGTGGAGAATCCGGGAGGATGCCGGGGAGCGGTATGGTGTGATCGCCGACATCATGCAGCCAGCGCCTCCAGACCCGTGGCCAGAGTTGGCTCCCGATGCCCTTCCTGACGAGCTCGTTCACGGCTGGCTCTTGCCTGCCGTGCTAGAGCGGCTCGAGACGGGTCAAGGCGAGTTCCTTGCCGAGCTCCGGCCGGCCGTCGCGCTGTTTCTCCAGTTCAGCGGGATCAGCTATGACACCGATCCTCATGCGGCAGACAAGCTGGACCAGTTCGTGCAAAAGGTACAGGCGATCCTCGGCCGCTATGATGGCAGTCTGCTGAATCTCACCATCGGAGACAAGGGCAGTTACCTGTTCGCTAGCTTTGGGGCGCCGATCGCCCACGAAGACGATGCCGCGAGAGCTCTTTCCGTCGCCTTGGAGCTCTGCTCGCTCAACGCTGTCCTGGGCTTTCTCGACCCGCTCAAGATCGGAGTCACCACGGGCCTGACGCGAGCGGGCGCCTATGGAAGCGTTACCCGTCGCGCCTACAGTGTGCTTGGCGAGGCTGTGAATCTGTCTGCGCGTCTTATGGCTGCGGCAGAGCCCGGTCAGATACTCGTGAGCATGGACTTGCGCGAGAAAGCGGGCAAGGGCTTGGCGTGGGAAGACCTGGCTCCCATTCGGGTAAAGGGCAGGCGTGAACCGGTGGCAGTCACACGACTGGTGGGGCGAACCAGGTCGCCCCAAGTCCCGTTGTTCGAGCCGCGCTATGCTCTGCCCATGGTTGGTAGGCAGGCGGAGCTTGACGCGATTGACCGCAAGCTGGCCCTGGTGCTGCAAGGGCATGGGCAGATCGTGGGCGTAACCGCCGAGGCGGGGATGGGCAAGTCGCGTCTGGCGGCAGAGATCATCGCCAGAGCACGGCAGGCCGGATTGGCCTGCTATGGCGGCGAGTGTCAGTCCTATGGAACGGCCACCGGCTATCTTGTCTGGCGTTCCATCTGGCGATCACTGCTTGCGATCGACCCCGACTTGCCTCCTGAGGAGCTGGTGGCCTCTCTTGAAACGCACTTGCACGCAGCTGATCCGGCATTGCTCCCCCGGCTTTCGCTTTTGGGCGCAGTCCTCAACGTCTCTCTCCCGGAAAACGACCTCACGCGTAGCCTGGATGCCAAGGTGCGCAAGTCTTCTCTGGAGGGGCTCCTGGTCGATTACCTGCGCGCCAGGGCAAGCAAGCAACCACTGCTGCTGGTGCTGGAAGATTGCCATTGGCTTGACGCGCTCTCTCACGATCTGGTCGAGGAGATCGGCCGGGCAATAGCTGGCATGCCTGTATTGCTGCTTTTGGTCTACAGGCCGACGGATGCGCATGGCTTTCGCGGCCTGCGCGTCAGGCAGTTTGCACACTTTTCGGAGATCGTGCTGACTGAGCTCGACCGCTCAGAGGCCTATGCCTTGATCAGGCAGAGGCTACAGCGTTTTCATGGCTATGCACGGGAGGCGCCAGAATCGTTTGTCGCTCAGATTGCCGATAGGGCGGCGGGCAATCCATTCTATATGGAGGAACTGCTCAACTACCTCCATGGGCAGGGCGTCGATCCCACTGACGTGCGAGCCCTCGCGACGATAGAGCTCCCGGCGAGCCTGCACAGACTTGTTCTCAGCCGTATGGACCAACTCACAGAACAGCAGAGGACGACCATGAAGGTCGCCAGCGTCATCGGACGGCTCTTTCCAGCTGCCATGGTGTGGGGCGCCTACCCCGAACTCGGGCCGTATGATCAGGTAAAGGCGGATCTGCAGGTGCTCAGCGAGCTCGATATCGCACCTCTGGACACGCCCGAACCAGAGTTGGCCTACCTGTTCAAGCACATCATCACGCAGGAGGTTGCCTACGAAAGCCTGCTGCACGCCACGCGCGCCATTCTCCACGAACAGATCGGTGTCTACATAGAGAGAACCCAGTCCGATCGGATCGATCAGTACGTCAGTGTCCTCGCTCACCACTTTGATCGGAGCAACAATCTGGACAAGCGGCGCACCTATCTGCTCCGAGCCGGCCAGGTGGCCCAGGCGAACTATGCCAACAAAGCGGCTATCGGGCTCTATGAAAAGGCGGTGCCCCTGCTGACACCGCAAATCCGGGGAGAGGCTCTGGTACAGCTTGGCAAGGTCCTCGAGCTGACCGGCGATTGGAAGGAGGCCGACCGTCGCTACAGAGAGGCCTTTGACCTCGCCGTCGAAGGAGGAGATCGTTCCGGACAGGCTTGGTGCCAGACGGCCATCGGTGAGTTGTACCGCAAGCAAGGGCAGTTCGAGCAAGCGGCGACCTGGCTGCAGAGCGCCTACGCTACGTTTGACGCTCTGGAGAACAGTGCCGGTATGGGGCAGGCACTGCACTATGAGGGCACGCTGGCTGACCAGCAGGGCGACTTTGCCAGAGCGCAAACCCTTTGGGAAGAGAGCCTGGCCATCCGTCGCCGGCTCGACGATCGCTCCGCCATCGGTGGCCTGCTCAGCAACCTTGGTATCGTTGCTGCCCGGCAGGGCGACCTTGACACAGCCCAAGCGCTCCTCAATGAGAGCCTGCGTGTACGACGCGAGATCAATGATCGATGGGCGGTTGCCGTTACGCTCAACAATCTGGGTTTTCTGGCCCTGTTGGGAGAGCAACCGGGCCAGGCGCGGGCGCCGTTGGAAGAGGCTCTGGCCCTGCAACGGGAGATCGGAGATCGCTGGATGATCGGAAACGCCCTGAACAACCTGGGCAACGTGGCACGCGATCAGGCTCGCTACGAGGATGCTCGGGCACTGTACGCCGAGAGCCTGGGCATCTATGACGTTTTGGGGGACCTTTACGCCCTCGCCTACCTGCTCGAGGACAGCGGCAGGATGGCCGCGCTCCAAGGACAGGCGCGGCAGGCCCTCTGCCTAGCGGCGGCCGCTTCCGCATTGCGTGAAAAAGTAGGCGCCCCCCTGTCGACCAGTGAGGCCGAGCAACTCGATGCTGCATTGGCATGCGCGAGAGATGCTCTGGGCCCTGATGCCGAGGCGGCCTGGATGGAGGGCCTTGGCATGGAGTTCTCAGAGGTCATCGCGTATGCACTCGGGCCACAGTCTCGGGGGCGCTAGTCGTTACAAGTGAGACCGTGCCGCAACCAGGGCCGTACTCGGGCCGGCGGAGAAGCTGACGACGACGGTACCCGGGCGCAGGCGGCCCCGCCGTGCGAGGATGGCTATACCGTGCATGAGGGTAGATGTCGCGTTTGCCAGGACCTGTCCGATCAAAGCTGTCCAATGGGGTTAGGACCCGACATCGCCCATCCACAAAGGGCCGTGAGCAATGAATGTCGTCATAAATGAGCTACTGGCGCCGTTGGCGGTACTGTGGGTCGTCTTTATGGCGGTTGTCGCACTCGCCATCTACCTTATGCTGGGAGGGGCCGGTAAGCGCATGCGCCGAGTGCGTGAAGAGATCTCACCGCGATTTCTGCGCGGCACCGTTTCTAGCCTCTTGCCGTGGAGTCCGCAGCATGGCCTGGCCGACCTGTCATCGCTATGCCGCGGTCAGGCGGAGATGAGTGCCCTTGGAGGCACGACCTATCATGCCCGCGGGACGATGCAGAGCCAGAGCCAGTCCGCTATGGCCTGGCTTGCGTACACGGTCAACATCCGGCGGCGACAGGGTACTGTGATCCTGCACACGTCGGCGAACGAGCTGGTGGCCGAGGTAGATACTGAAAGGGACCGCACGGCCACGGTCCGAGTCGATGGGAGGCCATTTGGCACGGTTCGCATGCGTACCGGAGAAATGGCAGACCTGTTGGGACGGCCGGTGGGCCGGCTCTCGCGCGGCAAGGCCGTCACGATCTATGGTATGACCAACTATCGCGACGTAGAGCTCAACGGCCGACGAGTAGCCGAGATCAACGGCAATCTCCTGCACCTCGGTCAGAGGCTGGGGCCGTCTCCCCCGGCGTTTCGCCTTCATGATGCCGACTTGTCGTGTGAGGAGGTATGGTGGCTACTGGCACTGCTAGCGCTGGAGCTGTACTTTGACCGCAATAGACTGCTTATCTAGCGTCTCCACTGGCGTATGGTTAGGACTGGGCGATGCCGCGCCGTGGGAAGGATCCGCCGCTGAGCCGCTGTCGGTTGCGTGGCTGGCCTGCGGTCATTTGCGGAGTAGGGTAGATTGGGGGAGAGCACAATCTTTGGTGACAGAACACAGTTTCGCCAGGTGGTTGACAAGCCGTTCTCACAAGGATATGTTTCCCGTAGAGAGTGTCTCTTTTGTGTGTGCCCGAGGACCGTCAAGCTCGGGCGAACTGTGCTCATCCGGTCCACCTCCATCGCACGGGACAGCCAGCCATCTCGGGCCGCCTGTAGGATTCGCAGCCGACGCCCTCTAGCATAAACTCGATCAATGCCCGATCCGCCAGTACCTATCCGGCCGAACACACTGGCCAGGGTCGAGCTCCAATGCACCGTTGCTCACCTTGTAGGCGTATTCACCACGACAACTCGAAAGCGACGCAGAGTAGCAGAGCCAAGCGGCTGCCATCCAGAAGGTTGCCTATACATCGTACCGACCGACCAGCCTACACAGGAGGTTCGCCATGTTTCGTTATCTCCGTTCCCTGGCGGTATTGGTATTCGTCGCAGTGGTGCTCCTGGTTGTCCGCACCCCCTCGGCAGTGGCTGAGGAGGAGCCCTCCTTTTCCCTCGTCTCTGTATCATCCGACGGTACGCCGGGCAATGCCTGGTCTATGGCAACGACTCCGCAAGCGATTTCTGGGTGCGGCAGGTATGTCGCCTTTACCTCTACGGCGGACAACCTTGTCCCGGGAAAGACGAACAATAACCAGGATGTCTTTGTTCACGATCACTGGACGGGCGAGACTACGCTCGTTTCGATCACCCCAGAGGGCCAAGCTGGCAACGGCTCTTCTTCTTGGCCCGCGATATCATTGGATGGCCGATTCGTCGCCTTTCAGTCTAATGCAACAGATCTGACCCCAGCGCAGCCTGCCTTTGGCTGGAATCACATCTATGTGCGTGACCTGGTCGAGGGCGTGACAACCCGGGCCTCCGTCTCCTCGGCCGGAACACCCGGCAACGGCGATTGCGCCGGGGTTTCACTATCTGCCGACGGCCGTTATGTCGCCTTCATTTCGGGTGCCTCCAACCTGGTACCCGGTGACACCAACGGCGCGTGGGATGTCTTTGTCCATGACCGGGAAACGGCGACCACAACCAGGGTGTCGGTCAACTCTCAGGGCCAACAGGCGGCTGTCGGGGCCGGGGGCGGGCATATCTCGGCGAACGGACGCTATGTCGCTTTTCACTCGGCTGCCTACAATCTCGCCCCCAATATCACGAACAACCGAACCGATGTCTTTGTTCATGACCGTGAGACCCAAGAGACCTGGCGGGTTTCGGTGAGTAGTACGGGCACCCAGAGCAACGACGATTCCTTTGCCATGGACATTACCGCAGATGGCCGCTATGTCCTTTTCGCCTCTGCTGCCTCAAATCTCGTAGACGGTGACACGAACAATGAGCGCGATATCTTCCTGCATGACAACACGACGGGTGATACAATCCGCGTGAACCTGTCATCGGAAGGCGCCCAGGCAAATGGCCGATCCTGGTGGGCAGCGATTTCCACTGACGGGTACTATGTGGCATTTGATAGCCAGGCCACGAATCTCGTATCGGAGCAATCTACCGCCGGACGCGACCACATCTATTTGCGAAGCCTGGTAACTGGAGACACTGTGCGCATCTCGCAGACGGCCGATGGTGCGGAAGGAGATGCGGCTTCAAGATCTCCTTCCCTATCCGCCGACGGCCGCTATATTGCACTCACGTCTCACGCAAGAAATCTGGCGCCTGGCAAGACGTCGACATGGAATGATGTGCTTCTCTGGGACGCGGGAAGCGAGCCGATCTCGGTCACACCGCTGGTTCTGGAAGAGCCGCACCACGCAGAGCTGGCTCTTGGCGAAACGCACTATTACACCGTCACACTAGAGTCGGGAACAGATTCGCTCCTGATCACCACGACCCCTGGTCAGGGCGCGGAGGGGCTCCAGGTGATGGTACGTCGGGGTGGTTGGCCGATGGCTGGCCTGTACGACGGACGTACCACCAGCCCTGGAGACGGCGGCAGCTATGAACTGGTGCTTGAGCCCGCTGCTCTGGGCGAGTACCACATCCTCGTACGCGGCCTTGAGATCACGGAACCAACGGGTGCGTATGAGATCGTTGCACGGGTCGTTCCACGCCATCTGTCCTCTTTCGCACCCCGGTCGGCTGGTAACGGAGGAATGGCAACGCTCCATATTACGGGCACAGGCCTACAGCATGTAATCCAGATGCGTCTGGAGACCGGCGGCACGCCTGTTTCCCACAACACAGAGATCGGAATCATGTCGCCCAAGGAGCTATGGGCGCGCTTTGACCTTACCGGCTTGACGCCGGGCGAGTATGAGCTTGTCGCGGTCTATGCAGATGCACAAGAGCTACGCTTTACCGATCCGTTCGTGATCGTACCGGGCACGGGCGGCAGGCTGGAGGCCCGGATCGCTGCTGTGGAGAGCATGCGTCCAAACCGTCGCTACACAGTCTGGATAGAGTATGAGAACGTCGGTGACGCGGATCTGACGGCGCCGTTGATGATCGTGTCCACAGAGCCATCGTTGCCACTCTGGATGCTGGGACGAGAGACGCCTTACGATGGCTCTGTGCAGTTTCTTGCGACCTCTGCCGGCGAGCCTGCCAACATCCTGTCGCCTGGGGCCAAGGGCCGCGTGCCCGTGTTTGTACGTACAGATCTCACGGAGAGCGAGTTGGACATAAGCCTGCAGGTGCTAGAGGCGAGCAGCGAGCCTGTAGACTGGGCTGCGTATACTCACGCCTTGCGTCCAGCCGGCTATACCGTGCAAGAGTGGGAAGAGTTTTGGCCGGCGCTGCAGCCCTCGCTTGGTGACACTTGGGACGACTATCTAGAGGCCCTAGGCCGCGCGGCCAATCGACTACGTCCCCGCGGCGTCGATGCAGCCGATGTCCAACAGCTGCTCGCTATGGTGATTCAGCAGGCCGCGAGTAGCCCGGTCTCAGCCATTACCGGTCTAGTGCTGGATGCCGAGACCTATGCTCCTCTCGCGGATGTGCGCGTTGTTGCTCGCCATGTCGAGGGCCAGGCTGTGCGGACCGAGTCGACTATGGCCGACGGCACTTTTACCGTGGCCTTTTTGCCGGCCGGCACGTATGAGTTGTACGTTGAGGGGTACATCGTAACACCCGCGCTAACGGTCACTATCACCGACGAAACCGATGCCAACGGTAAAAGAGTCTTTGCCTCACCCATCCCTCCCGAAGCAGAGCTCGAGCCGGGCCTGGTTCAGCATAGCAGTCCCGTAACGGTAGACGTCGAGGGCACGCCGCACCTGGTGTTCGCCGTCAACGGCGCATTCTACCACACGACCTATGACGGCGAGACGTGGGCTGGCGCCACAGCCATTCCAGGGGCTTGGGGTGCAGACCCCGTGCTACTGTATGCACACGACCTTGTCGATGGAACCGATCCCGGCCTGGCCATGTTCTGGCGCGCTGGAACCGCCAATGAGGCTTCGCTCATGCTCGCACTGGCACTGCCAAATGGAGCAGGCGGCTGGGAGTGGTCCGATCCAGCCGTGTACTCGGACCATCCGGATGCCGGCAGCGTATCGCCGGCAGCAATCATAGAAGACGACGGAATGGTGCTCGCGGTCTGGCAGATGCTGGACTTTGATGATCCGGATGCTGACACCGATCTCTACTATCGGCATGAGCCATTGGATGCGATCGCGCTAAGCTGGGACGCCATCATGGGCTTGCTGGTGCTGGATCGTTCCGCAGAGATGGAGGATGGCACTCTATTGCCGGCCGGAACGCCCATCGCCCTCACTGCCGATGGCGAAGCGATTGTGTTGTCCCCCTCAGCCGAGGGCTGGAGCCAGGAATTCGAGCGGGAGTTCAAGTTCGGCAGAAAAGGCATGGTCCCACGGTACGTGCCCTATATCGGTGGGCAGAACATCGTCGAGTTCTCTGCAAAGCTCGAGGGTAGCGCCTCCGAGGCCGGGGGGCACGCGGGTGCAGGTCTCACGGGCAAGGTGAGCGTCATGCAGGATCGTGTCACGGGCACCGTCTCGGGCAACATGGCAGTCCACTGGCTGCTGGATCGCCGCGCCTGTGTGTTTGGTCTTGACCAGGCTATCCTGTCGACCAGCCTGGGCCTCAGCGGCCAGTTCCCTATTCCTCAGCTAACCTGGGAGGATCCTGTCTTTAGGATCATCAAGACCGAGGTTGGCGTGCAAGCGGGGGGTACTTTGACAGGCCAGCTAATCTGGAAGGGACAAGGGGGCGCGTGGCCTGACGGCGAGGTTAGCGGCCTGCTGAATCTGGGCTTTTATGGCCAAGTGCGGTTTCCGGCCAATGTCGAGGCTGCGGTAACTGGCACCGGTAACCTCCTGGCCACCATTTCCGCCAGCGGCTTTGAGGTCAGCGATATCTACTTTTTGGCCGAGGCCTCGGCACAGCGCGGTGTGATCAAGTTCGAGACAGAGTGGCGGTATCCGCCAGCGGCTGCTCCGTCGAGTGTTGCTTATGGAGCCACGCTCGAGGAGGGCTTTGTGACGGGACTGCAGGCGGGCATGCAAGTGACTACTACCATGACGCTGGCGACCAAACCGGGCACCACAACCGTGTATAGTGCCTATTCGGTTCGAGCGGACGTTGCCACGGACGTGACTGATGATGGCCCGCCAGCACTGGCCTTGGGCAGCGACGGGCTGGTCTATGCCTTCTGGCATCGTGAGTCGGAGGATATTGAGCAGACTCTGGGCAATACGGTAACCCATGCCACCTATGACGGTGACACCTGGACTGCACCACAGGCTTTGGCCGACACCGTTGGCTTTGGTCGTGAACTGACAGTGGCGCAGGATGGGCTCGGCAACCTCGTGATCGCTTGGATACACGCCGATGCCAAAGATTGGCGTATGACTTCCGAACCGGAGGCGGTGCTGGCGGCCTATCTCGAAGCTGACGTCTACTTTGGTGTGCTTCAGTCCGATGGAACGTGGACAACTCCGGCTCCTGTCTCCCTAACGTCAGGCGACTACAGTCAGCTGTCGTTACGGTCTCTGCCTGGAGGTCAGCTGTGGGCCACCTGGGTGGAGCAAGAGCCCCTCTCTCAGACGCTCTATGCAGCTGGATGGGACGGTAGCGGATGGTCTATGCCCGCAGCGGTGACAACGGCCCGCATTCAGGGCGAGGTCGCGACCTTTGGTTCGTCCGGTATGCCTTCACTCGTCTGGGCGCAAAACAGCGATGCCCCCGAGCTGGCCTATAGTCAGGCGGCCGAGTTGTTCACCGCAACATACGATGGGTCGACCTGGTCAGAGCCCGTCGCTCTCGATCTGGAGATTATGCTGCCCGATAGCCCCAAGAGTCTAGACGTATCGATGGCCGGGCAAGGAGGAACGAGCCTTTTCGATCTGCCCATCTCGGTTCCCCCCGAGCTCTGCACCAAAGTAGATCCGGAAAAAGAGAATCCCAGCGCTTTTGAGGACCATGAGGAGCCAGGCGAGCCCCCTACCCCGCCTTCCTCTGTTATGCAGTTCATGGGGATACACGCGATCCAGGTAGTCCGGCCTTTGGATCCCAACGACAAGCTGGGGCCCATTGGCTATGAGGAGTCTGGATGGATCGATGGCGACGAGCTGCTGCTGTATACGGTTCGCTTTGAGAATGTGGTTACCGCCACAGCACCCGCCCAGGAGGTGATCATCTATGATCTTTTGGACCCGAGCCTGGCTTGGGAGACCCTTGTCGTGAGAGAGGTGGCCTTTGGCGATTACGTGCATCCAATCCGCTACGGTGAGGGTGGCGCCTATCTGCTGGTTGACATTCCCGACCATCGCCCGGAGGTCACCCAGACGTGGCAGGTCGAGGTTGTCGTGGACCTGGACCATGCCACGGGAGAGTTGACCGCGAGTTTCAAGACGCTTGATCCGGCCACGGGGAACTATCCGGAGGATGCTCTGGCCGGCTTCTTGCCGCCGAACGATGACACCGGACGCGGCGAGGGACGCATCAGCTTCTCGATCCTGCCAGAATCAGGGCTGGCCGACGGCGTGCAGATCGAGAATCAGGCCGAGATCGTTTTCGACACAGAGGCGTCCATTTGGACCAACGTATGGCGGAACACTATCGGTACACCCTATGCGCTCACGGTCCAGACCATAGGCCAGGGTGCCGTGTTGCGCGATCCCTGGAAAGACCTCTACTTTCCCGGACAGGTCGTCACCATGACAGCCATTGCCGACCCGGGGTGGGCGTTTGCCGGATGGAGTGGCGACCTGTCTGGCACAGCCAATCCGATCACCGTCACGATCATCGCAGACACGAGCGTTACGGCCACCTTTGAGGCGGAGGGATATACCCTCGAAACAACGGTGGTCGGCGGAGGAACCATTGAAGCTGACCCTGACAAGCCCAGCTATGCGCTAGGGGAGACTGTTACACTGACGGCCATTGCCGACCCGGGGTGGGCGTTTGCCGGATGGAGTGGCGACGCCACCGGGACGCCCAATCCCATGCTGATCGTAATCAAAGGCGACACGAGCATCGCCGCCACATTCCGCCGTCTCTTCTATCTTCCGCTGGTTGTGCAAAGCCCCAACTAGGGCCTGTCTGATAAATCGCCCATAACGCGTATGCTTCGCGTTATGGCAAGAAAAGAACTCACCGATGCGCAGCGGGAGCGTAGATGCCCCCTGCTGCCGAAACGGGTTGGCCGACGAGGGCGGCCCCTCAAAGACCACCGGCTCATGTGGGAAGCCTTGCTCTGGATCACGCGCACCGGCGCCCCTGGCGGGATCTGCCGGAGCGGTACGGTCCCTGGCAGACGGTCTATAGCCGCTTCCGTCTCTGGAAACGGACGGGCGTCTTGGATCGACTCCTGGCAGGCCTTTAGGAAGGCGC
>SKRJ01000210.1 GCA_007118555.1 Anaerolineae bacterium
CCACAACCCGCAACCAGGATTCCCAACAGTACCGCAAAGAGTAGGGTGCAACGTCGTCTTGTCATCTCATCTTCCTATGGATAAAGGTCTCGATCAGCTTCTTTCCGATTATATCTCAGGAACTCCCATTTCCCAACCAGGTCTCGCATCGCAAGGCATACTGCGCTACAAGGCACAGACGCGCTGGGCGATACACAGGCCTCCCCAGCAGGATCCGTCCATAACCGACCTGCGTTGTCCCATAGCCTTGGAGCACGAGAGGCCGGCGAAAAAAGCGCATGCGCCAGCAGGGGGGCATTCATTGTCAGCGGTTGTCACCTGTGCTATCATCTGGCGGACATAGGAGGAGAATGGAACAACGATCCGGCGCCTATGCCCATGTGGATGAGATGACGTGGCTTGCGCCCCTGCTACGGGGCGTCTTTGAGGTGCACGATGTCACCGTGGGAGCCATGAACGGGATGGCTACGCGCCTGCGCGGCCGCTTTCTCGTCTCTACGGAGCGCGCCTATGAGACCCTGGCGCCCGAGTTTGCCGCCCGAGGGCGCACGCTCATGTTCCGCCGTGAAGAGGGCCGGGATGTGATGCTGGGTGTATACTGGGTCAACCGCCCCAAGCCCAACAACAATTGGCTGCCCGTGCTCTTGGCCGTGCTCACCGTCGTTTCGGTGATTGTCACTTATCTGCTCATGTACGGTATGGCCGAGCTCTCCTGGGAGGGGGCGCAGGCGGGGTTGGGCGAGGCGGCGCAGTTTGCCCTGGCCCTGGTGGGCATCCTGCTGGCCCACGAGATGGGCCACTATATCGTGGCGCGGCGCCAGGGGTTGGCGGTCACACCCCCGTATCTGATCCCCTTTCCCCTGAGCCCCTTTGGGACCATGGGCGCCGTCATTCGCATGAAGGATATCCCGGCCAACAAACGCGCTATGCTGCTTACGGGGGCCGCCGGGCCCATCGCGGGGCTGGTAATCGCGCTGCCTGTGGTCATCGCGGGGCTGATCCTGTCAGAGGTGCGCCCCCTGCCCGAGGTGGGCACCTATATGGTAGAGGGCAACTCGCTGCTCTACCTCTCGCTCAAGTATCTGATCCATGGCGAGTGGCTGCCCTCGGCCACCCATGATGTCTTTATGCATCCCCTGGCCTTTGCTGGCTGGGCGGGGCTCCTGGTCACAGCCTTTAACCTGATTCCCGCCGGCCAGTTGGATGGCGGGCATATCGCCTATGCCCTGTTGGGCGACAAGGCGCGCTACCTGACCTGGGGCATCATCGCCGCTCTGGCGGCGCTGGGCGTGATCTGGCCCGGCTGGTGGCTGTGGGCCGCGTTGGTGTTCTTTTTCTCGCGTACCCAGCAAGAGCCACTGGATACCATCACACCGCTCCGACGCGGTGAGATCGCCATCGCCATCGGGCTCTTGATCATGCTCGTGCTCACGTTTACGCCCATGCCGTTGCGCATTGTGAACTAGTCGATTCGGTCATCTCCTGCCGGAACTAGTGAAGGTGGATTATGTTCAATCGCTCTCCTATCTGGAAGACCGCGATGATCGGCGTCGTTGCGGGGGTTCTGATCCTTACCGGGTTGATCGTCGTGGTCTGGGTAACTGTGGCGCGCGATCGCATTGCCTCGCCCACGCCCACTCCCGTGGCGACGCTCACGCCGCTCCCGGCCGAGGCGGGTGACCCGGAGATTCCCGAGCCCACAGAATCGCCCATTGCGCCGGACGCTGCTCTGGGCATCGTCCAAGACTATACCCCGGGCGCCTTGATCATCGTGATCACCCCCATACAGGGTTCGATCGATCAGATCATTGTGCCTGAGAACGTGCAGGTGTCCTGGGAGGATGGGCGCCGTGCCTCGCCGCGTGAGATCGCCCGCGGCCAGACGATCTATGCCGAGGGATCCCTCGATGCGCTGGAGCGGCTGGTGGCCGCCTCGATCGTGATCATCGACGCCGGGGCTGCCGCCACAGCCACGCCGCAGCCCGAAGACACGCCCACCCCCACCCCCACGCCGCCTCCGACCATCCCCAGGCAGGCCTGGCTGGGCGAGTACTTTGCCAACATGACCCTCAGCGGCACGCCTGTGATGGTGCGACAGGATGCGGCCATCGATTTCAACTGGGGCTTGGGCTCTCCGGGCCCCGAGGTGCCCGCGGACCGCTTTTCCGTGCGGTGGCGGGGCCATTGGCCCTTTGAGAGCGGCGTCTACAACTTTGTGGCCTATTCGGATGATGGCGTGCGCATCTGGGTCAATGGCCAGCAGGTCATCAACCAGTGGCGTGATCAATCAGGCGCCTTTGCTACGGGAGAGATCTATCTGCAGCGCGGCGATCACCTGATCGAGGTCGAGTACTATGAGAACACCGAGCGCGCCGAGATCCGCGTGACGTGGGAGCGCCAGGGGGCCTTTGCCAACTGGAAGGGCGAGTACTTTGCCAACACCCGGCTCGAGGGCGAGCCGGTGCTGGTGCGCAACGATGAGGAGATCAGCTTTGACTGGGGCACCGGCTCGCCCCATCCGTCGGTGCCCGCCGACAACTTTTCCGCGCGCTGGACGCAGGATATCGCCTTTGCCGAGGGCGCCTATCGCTTTCGGGCGCGCGCCGACGACGGCGTCCGGGTGTGGGTGAGGGACGTCCTCATCATCGATGCCTGGCAGGCCAATGTGGAACAGACCTTTACCGGCCATATCTGGTTGCCCCAGGGCACGCACCCTGTGCGCATCGAGTATTTCGAGCTGGGTGGCAACGCGTCGATCCACGTCTGGCGGGATCATATCACCACCTTTGCCAACTGGCGCGGCGAATACTTTGCCAACCCCGATCTGGCGGGCACGCCCCAGTTTGTGCGTGACGACGAAAAGATCGATTTCAACTGGGGGCATGGTTCCCCCGGCCTCGGCGTTCCCAACGACAATTTCTCGGTACGGTGGACCCGCAACATTCCGCTGGAGGCCGGTCGCTACAACCTTTGGGCCATCGCCGACGACGGCGTCCGGGTCTATGTCAATGGGCGCCTGGTGATCGACGCCTGGCGCGATTCGGGCGCCGAGCGCTATGATGGCAGTATCAACCTGGAGGCCGGCGAACACCGCATCGTGGTCGAGTACTATGAGCGCATCGGGCAAGCGGTGATCCA
>SKRJ01000372.1 GCA_007118555.1 Anaerolineae bacterium
GACAGATCGTGCCACAAGAGATCGTGGCACGCGCGAAAGAGTGGCGCGTGGCGCGCGCCCTGTTTCTCATGCTCTCTCTCAGCCACACCCTCCTGGGCGCGCCGGTGGATCGTGCCCTGCTCGAGGCCCTGGCCCCTCCCGACGCGCAGGAGCACCTCAGGCTCGGGATGCAGATCCTGCTGAACGAGGCGACCCAGGACTCGCCCCCCTCCACCAACGTAACCGCCCTGTGGGGCGAGCCGAGCTGGCGGGCGCGCCTCGGTGTCCTCGGCCGCGTGTTGGTGCCCACCACCGAGCGCATGCGTTCTCTGTACGGCGTGCCCGCCGGGCGCCCCGTCCGCCCCTGGCTCTATCTGCGCCGCTGGGTGGACGTCGTGATCCATCGGGGAAGGAGCATGCGGCAGGCGGTGGGGCGCCCGAACGAAGACATCGACTGGCGAGCGTTCGTTCGCTGGCTGGCCGAGGGCTGAGGCAAGCGTGGCTCTCGGGTGGCTCAAATCCCGGCTGGGCAAGGCTACGGCGCAGCTTCCCCACCTGTGGCGTGCCCTGCGCCTGATATGGGAGGCCGCGCCGCGTTCTACGGCGCTCTGGGCCGTGCTCTTGCTGATGCAAGCCCCCCTGCCCGCCGTCACGGTGTGGCTCACGCGCCTCCTGATCGATCGCCTCACGGCCATGGCCGGCGTCGGTCCCGAATGGCCCACCATCCGCGCGACTCTGGGCCTGGGCGTGCTGGTGGCGGCGCTGTTCTTGGTGAACGAGCTGATCCGCGTGGCCGCCAACTGGGTGCGCGGCGCCCAATCCGAACGCGTCCGCGATCACATCCGCGATCTGATTCACGAGCGGTCCGTGGCCGTCGATCTGGCCTACTATGACTCGGCCGACTATTACGACCAGCTACACCGGGCCCGCGCCGAGGCCAGCTATCGCCCGATGGCCCTCCTCGAGAGCCTGGGAAGCGTGCTGCGTGACGGCCTCTCGCTGGTGGGCCTGGCGGCCATTCTGGCGCCCTTTGGCCTCTGGCTGCCCGGCGTACTGATCCTGAGCGCCCTGCCGGGATTCGCCGTCGCCCTGCGCAACTATCGGAGCGAGCATCGCTGGCAGCAGGCCATCACCCCCGACGAGCGACGGGCCTGGTACTATGATTGGGCCATGACCTCGCGGGCCGCCGCCGCCGAGCTGCGGCTGTTCCGGCTGGGACCCCGATTCCGGGAGTTGCATCGGGAGCTACAGGCCCGCCTGCGCGCCCAGCGACTGGACCTGCTGCGGGCGCAGGGACTCTCGGGCCTGGCCGCCAACGCTCTGGGCATGGTCATTGGCGGGGCCGTCATGGCCTGGATGATCTGGCGCGTGATCCAGGGGCTGGCCACGCTGGGAGACCTGGTGCTGCTCTATGAAGCCTTTCGCCAGGGCCAGGGGATGATGCGCATTGTGCTGTCCAGCCTGGGCCAGATCTACCAGAACAGCCTCTTTCTCAGCAACCTCTTTGCCTTTCTCGATCTGCGCCCCCGCATCATAGAGCCCGCCACGCCTCGCTCCTTTCGCCTCACGCGCTGCCTGGCCTTTGAGCAGGTGTCCTTTCGCTATCCCGACAGCGATCGCCAGGCTCTGCAGAGCCTGGATCTGGAGATACCCGCCGGACAGGTAGCGGCCCTGGTGGGCGCCAACGGCTCGGGCAAGAGCACCCTGGTCAAGCTGCTCTGCCGCCTGTACGACCCCGACGAGGGCCGCATTCTGGTGGATGGCCACGACCTGCGCAGCCTCTCTACCGAGACCCTACGGCGTCAGGTGGCCGTTCTGTTTCAGGAGCCGGTGCACTATTCCGACACGGCGTGGGACAATATCGCCTTTGGCGACCTGACCCGCCCTGCCGACGATGCCGCCATCCGCGATGCCGCCAAGCGGGCCGGGGGACATGCGTTCATCGAGCGACTGCCCCAGGGCTACCAGAGCCTGCTGGGACGCTGGTTCAGCGGCGCCGCCGAGCTGAGCGTGGGTGAGTGGCAGCGCGTGGCCCTGGCGCGGGCCTTTTACAGCGATGCCGCCATCGTCGCCCTGGACGAGCCCACCAGCGCCATGGATTCGTGGACCGAGGCCGACTGGCTGGCCCGCCTGCGCGCCCAACTGGAGGGGCGCACGGCCCTCATCGTCACCCATCGCTTTACGACGGCCATGTACGCCGACGTGATCCATGTCATGGCCGATGGCCGCATCGTCGAATCGGGCAGCCATGCCGAGCTGATCGCCCAGGGCGGGCTCTATGCCCAGTCATGGCACAGGCAGATGCAGGGCGCCACCGAGCCGCCGATGGCGCCCTAGACGGGCAAGTCAGGGCGTGGCGCACTCGAGCCAGGCCACCGCATAGGGAGCCAGCTCCAGCGCCACATGATCCAGCTCCCGCGCCAGCTCCACCTCAGAGATGCCGGTGAGGCTCTCAGGATCGGCCATTGCCTCTGTCACGTTACTCTCGTCCAGCAGAACGGCCTTTGAGGGCGCGCCCGTGCGGTAGAGCTCGACCTGCTGGACCGCATTGGTGAGGTTGGCCAGGCCCACATACAGGCGCCCCTCACTCTCCAGTGCGAGCCCATCAACGCACAGGGGCTCGGACGACTGCACATCCCGCAGCGATACCGCGCCACAGCTCCCCACCCAACGCAACACATGGTAGAGGGGGAACACCTCGCCGGGCCGCGACGGAAACGCCGCATCGGGAGGCCCATCGGGGCGCTCCATCACGCCGCGCCAGCCCGTGGTCTCGTAATAGGTCAGGCTGTGCACGGCGGGATGCCCCATCAGGTGTTTGAGGCTGACCAGCGTCCAACCCGCACCCAAGAGCGACATCTGTCGCACATCTACCGTTTCGGGGATGCCACCGTCGGGCTGGCCCGCCTCGGGCGCGGTGGCGTTGGGGTTGAACCGGGGACGCAACGTCACCGGCGAGACCACCACCGGCCTGCCCTCGACGAACTGGCGCGCGCTCTCGACGGTGACCGCCTGGGCGGGCAGCGTCTCGACCAGGGAGAGGTTGTCAAAGGCGTGCACCTGGGGATTGAGCGAGTAGCAGGCCAGATCGGCCTGGTCGAGGGGCGGGCGGGCGCGGTTGAGCTCGGTGAAATAGGCATTGACGCCCACAGCAATC
>SKRJ01000204.1 GCA_007118555.1 Anaerolineae bacterium
CGACACCGACGGCGACGCCGACGCCCGAACCGACAGAGACACCGACGCCCGAACCTACGGCACCGCCTGCAGAGCCCGCGCCTCCTGGCGAACCGGCGCCGCCCGCAACCCCGACACCGGCGCCGCCACCGCCCGCGCCGCCGCCACGCAGCACGGCTGGCTTTGGCTATGGCATCCAGGCGCATATCTATGGGAACGATGGCCAGATCTTTGGCCTGATCAACGGCATGGGATTCAACTGGGTCAAGCAGCAGGTAGAGTGGAAACTCGTCGAGCCCCATCAAAAGGGCCAGTACAACTGGGGTGACATCGATCGCATTGTGGATGGTGCACGAGCCTCGGGGCTCAACATCCTGCTGAGCGTGGTCAAGGCACCGGCCTGGGCGCGCGGTCCGGGAGCCGATCTGTCTGTGGAGGGTCCGCCCGCCAACAACCAGGACTTTGCCGATTTCCTGGGCGCGATGGCGGCCCGCTACAGAGGACGCGTGCAGGCCTATGAGGTCTGGAACGAGCAGAACCTGCACTATGAGTGGGGCAACGAGCCCATCGACGCCAATCGGTACGTGGACATGCTGCGGCGCAGCTATGGCGCTATCAAGGCGGCGGACCCCAATGCCATCGTCGTCAGCGGTGCGCCCACGCCTACGGGTGTGAATGATGGGCGGATCGCGATCGATGATCGCCTGTACCTCGAGCAGATGTACCGGGCCGGTCTGGCCCGCTACTGCGATGCCATTGGCGCGCACCCGAGCGGGTACAACAACCCGCCCGATGCAGACTGGCGCACCTGGAGCGATCCGGCGGCGCCCACGTTCAAGGGGCATCCCAGCTTTTTCTTCCGGGGCACCATGGAGAGCTATCGCAACATCATGGTCAAGTATGGTGATAGCGCCAAGCGAATATGGCCCACCGAGTTTGGCTGGTCGACCTTTGAGAATCTTGGTACTTCACCCCCTGCGGGCTACGAGTACGCCCATAACAACACCGAGGCCAAGCAGGCCCAATACCTGGTGCGCTCCATCGAGATGATGCGCAACTGGGGTTGGGTGGGGCCCGTGTTTGTGTGGAACCTGAACTTTGGGCCCGCATCTGGGGCTCATGATGAAAAGGCCGGGTTTGGCATCCTGCGACCCGACTGGAGCCCGAGACCTGCCTACCATGCGCTGCGGGATATGCCCAAGCGCTAGGCGCAGGAGCCAGATCTACGTCAGCGACGCAGACGCGGACGGGCAGGCATGGGATGTCCGTTGGCTCTGCGTCGCTGTTGCGTGTGTCGGAACCGGACATGCGCAGAAGCGTCTACCGATACAGATACACGATACATCGAGGACTCTTATGGACAAGCTATACAGACGTAATGTACGCAAGCTGTTGCTGACGAGCGCGCTGGTCGCTCTGGTGCTGGCCATCGGTCTGATGGCCGCGGGTTGCGATGTGGGCGATCCGGTGCTGCCGGAGGAAACTGAGGTTACCGTCAGGACGCCGCAGCCGACCTTTACCCCCGATGTCGAGCCCGAGCCCACACTACCCCCGGACGAGGTGACGCCGACGCCCGAGGAGCCCACGCCGGTTCCCGAGATCACGCCCACGCCGCGTGTGCCCCGAGTGAGACCCGAGCGCATGGACTCGCCCGAGTATGGCGTGCAGGCTTTTCCCTGGTGGCGTCCCGAAGTGGCCAGCCGTGATGTGCAGATCGTTCGGGATGCAGGCTTTGGTTGGATCAAGGTGAACTTTGGCTGGCGAGAGATCGAGCTTGCCAAGGGCCAGTTCGACTGGTCGCGCACGGACCTTGTTGTCGAGATGGCCACCGACGAGGGGCTGGACCTGCTCGTGCGCGTCGACTTTCAGCCCGGTTGGGCCGGGGGCAACTATCCAGTGAATGGACCCCCCGACGATTTCGAGGATCTGGCGGACTTTTTCTACGCTTTGGCCAGCCGCTATGAGGGTCAGATACGGGCCTATCAGGTGTGGAACGAGCCCAACCTGGCCCGCGAGTGGGGTGGAGAGGTCCCGAATCCGGCGGAATACGTCGAGTTACTGGGGGTCAGCTATGCTGCCATCAAGCGCGCCGATCCGGGCGCTATGGTGATCAGCGCCGGCATGTCGCCCACGGGCACCTGGAGCGACGAGGCTCGGCCCGATGACTGGTTCGTGGAGAGCATGTATATCGCTATGGGCGAGAGTAGCGAGGGTTACTTTGACGTGCTTGGCGCCCATGGCGCGGGCTTTGCCAGCCCGCCGGAGACCGCTCCCGCCGAGGTGGCGGCCGATCCCCAGATGGGCGGGCACCGCTCCATGGCGTTTCGCCGTGTGGAGGATCTGCGCGAGATCATGGTAGAGTACGGCGATGCCGACAAGCAGATCGCGTTGCTCGAGTTTGGCTGGACCAGTGACCCCCGGCCCGAATCTCCCTATCACTGGCATGCGGTCAGCGAAGAGACCAAGGCCGAGTATATCATCCGGGCGTTCCAGTTCGCAGAGGAGAACTGGTCGCCCTGGATCGGCGTAATGAACCTGATCTATATCGCCGATCCGGATTGGACCCCCGAGGACGAGCAGTATTGGTGGGCAATCACCGATCCCAGCTACCCCGAGTTCCAGCCCCGGCCCGCCTACCGGGCGATCCAAGAGATGCTCGACTAGACGGGCAGGGCTCGTGTGCTATCGCAGCCGATGGGCGTTCCCTCTAGGAGGGGACGCCCGTTTGCATCGCATACTCGGGCACGCGATGGCCGTTGCCCGAGATAATGTCCATGGCCTGCTGGCGATAGGCATCCATGATGAACGAGATACCGGTGATCTCGGCGGCCTCGCGGGTGAGCGCGGCCACGTCCTGGCGAGAGATGGCATCCAGCCGATAGTTGCGGCTGCCGGCCATCAGTTGCTGCAGCCCGACCTGGAGCTTGTCCACATAGGTGTACCATCCGATGGCGCCCAGGGGCAGCTCGTCGATCTCGGAGCCAAAGCGAGCCTTGAGTGTCTCATAGGCCACAAAGATCTCCTCGACCGAAGCCCCGAACTCGGAGACGGTGCGGGGCAGCTTTTCCGCCTGGAGCCACTTGGCAATGTTCTTGCCCACCATGCCGGGGATCATGATGGCGCGGCCCATGCAAACCCCCTTGACATAAGGGGCGCCGATGGCCAACACCTTGAAGATCTGGTCCTCGGCCGAGAGCCCGCCGCCAAAGGCGATGCTGGGGATATAGGCGCCCTGGCGCTCCAGCTCCTGGCACAGCTCATAAGTCATGGCCAGCAGGTACACCGGCGGCACGCCCCATTCGACCATCATACGCCAGGGGCTCATGCCCGTGCCGCCCGAGGCCGCGTCGATGGTGACCAGGTCGATGCCCATGTCCGACGACCAGCGCAGCGCCATGGCCAGCTCGCGCATCGGGTAGGCGCCCGTCTTGAGCGTGACGCGCTTGGCGCCCAGGCCCCGCAGCCGCTCGACCTCTTGCGCAAATGCCTCTTGATCGACAAAGCCGAGGCGCGAGTGCCGCTCGAACTGCTTGATGGCGCCATCGCGGAAAGCGGCCTGCACCGCGACGTTGGACGGATCCGGGGTGACCAGATAGCCGCGCCCCTGGAGTTCGAGGGCGCGCTCCAGCGAATCGACCTTGATCTCTCCGCCGATGCACTTGGCTCCCTGGCCCCACTTGAGCTCGATGGTCTCGACCCCCAGCTCGCCGATGGCATACTCGGCCACACCAAAGGCGGTGTCCTCGACGTTCATCTGCACGTGGATGTCGCCATAGCCATCATGCCAGCGGCGATAGGTCTCGACTCGACGTCGCAGATCGGGCGCATCGACGATCTTGCCATGTTTGTCTAGCTTGAGGTCGGGGTCGATGCCGGCGACATTCTCGCCACAGGTGAGCACCACGCCCGAGATGGCGGCCCCCGCCGCAAAGTGCTCCCAGTTGGCGCGCGCGATCTCGGTCGAGCCCAAGGCGCCGCTGATGATGGGCATGCGCAGGCGCTCGGGGTGCCTGTGGCCGATCTCGACCTCGGTATCGACGCGGGTGAACAGGCTGTTGTCAGGGGTGGCCTCTACGCCCTCGGGCAGACCGTCGGCCCCCAGGGCATAGCCCATGATGTTGAAATGCGAGAAATCGACCGGATAGTCCTTGTCGCCGCCGGCGGTGACGGTGCCAAAGGGCCCCGGATAGAGCAGTTCCCTGCCGCGAAAGGTCGCCTTGAACACCTCACAGTTGCCGGTGCATCCGTCGATGCAGCGGGAGCAGATGCCCGAGCTGGGGACCACATCTCGGGAGCGGTTGGTGGTCTGTGATACGTCGTTGGCGTTGGGGCGCTGGAGGTTTCGCATGCTGTTTGTCTCCTGTGGCTGGCCGTGCATGTTCCGCAATAGACCAAGGGTCGATGCCGGCATTGGCAGAACCCACGTCAGAGGGGGATGAACGGCTTGCGCTGCCGCTCGGTGGCCAGCGTATCTCGCGCCAAAGCGTGGATGGCTTGCCAGTTGATATCTATGGTAGCCTGCCACGTCCATCCTGACCATCGGCCAGGCAGGGGATTCTTGGTGGAAAGGCATCCTCCAGATGGAGGATATTGGGGAGCAGCGGCGTCAGACGGCCTACTCGATCAGGCCGCAGCGCAGCGCGACAACGGCGGCCTGGGTGCGGTCGGAGACGTTGAGCTTTTGCAGGATGTTCTGGATGTGGGTCTTGACCGTGGTGGCGCTCACGATCAGCTCGGCCGCGATCTCCTGATTGGTCTTGCCCAGGGCCACCTGTTGCAGCACCTCGGTCTCGCGGGGGGTCAGGGCCAACTCGGCCGAGGGCGGCGGGCAGCTCGTCGGGGACATGAGGGCGCTCATGCGGTCGAGCAGCTCGCGCAGCATGCCCGGCGAAATGATCGAGCCCCCTTCGGCGGTGGCGCGCACGGCCCGCACCAGCTCGCTGCGGCTGGCCTCCTTGAGGATATAGCCCGCCGCCCCGGCCGACACGGCGCGGTAGAGATAGTCGGCGTCGTCATAGAGGCTCACCATGATCACGGCAGTGTCCGGATCGGCCCGCTTGAGGCGCTCCAGGGTCGCCAGACCATCCAGATCGGGCATGCGCACGTCCATCAGCACGATATCGGGGCGCAGGCGCGGCACGAGGGTCAGCGCCTCACGGCCACTGGCGGCCTCACCCACGATCTCCATATCGGGCTCGACGCCGAGCATGGCGCGCAGCCCCTCGCGCACAATCGCCTGATCGTCTACGAGCAGAATGCGAATCATCCAGCCTCCTCGGCAAAGGCCATGGCGCTCGCCAGCGCAATGGTGACCGTTATGCGCGTGCCGTGGCCGGCGGCGCTCTGCACCTGACAGCTTCCCCCCAGCAGGCGGGCGCGCTCGCGGATGCTCACCAGCCCCATGTGCAGGCCCTTTTCCGGCTGCGCCGTCACACTGGCGGGGTCAAAGCCCTGGCCCGAATCGCTGACGGTCACAATCAGGTGGTTGGCATCCATGTCCAGGGATACGTCCAGATGATCGGCTGCGGCGTGCCGGAGGGCGTTGTTGGCGCCTTCCTGGATGATGCGAAAGAGCGAAGCCTCTACCACCGGCGGAAGCTGTGGCCATGCCTCGTCCACCGACAGCCGGACGGACCAGGGGTTTGCCGACTGCAACTCGCCCAAATAGACCCGTAGGGCGTGCTCCAGGCCGAAATCATCGAGACCGGCGGGCCGTAGCTGGCTGATCAGGCGCCGGGCCTCGTGGATCGCCTCGCGCAGGATCTGGACGCCCTTGGTGATCTCGCGTTCCTCCAGCGCGGGGTCCTGTTCACGCCAGGCCTGGGCCGTCTGCAGCCGCTGATAGGACGCTACAATCATCTGCACCAGGCCATCGTGCAGATCAAAGGCCAACTGGCGGCTCTCGCGCTCCTCGTTCTGGATGACGTCGTCCACAAAGGACCGCAACTGCTCACGCTGCTCATCGGTCTCGCGGTACAGGTAGGCGTTCTCCAGCGCGATGCTGGACTCGGAAGCAACGAAACTGAGCAACATGCGCGCTTCCTGATCGTCAAGCCGGTCATGGGAGGCATAGACCTCCAGCGATCCCAGGCAGCGCCCGCGCACGGTGATGGGGGCGAGGGCCGTACTCTCGACGCCGCCATCGTCACCGCTGCGTATCTGCAGCGAGGCGGCGGCGCAACCCTGCGTCACCTGCGTGCGTGCATCGACGATCTCTGGCCGGACGATGAGGGCATCCCATGTGCCCGGGGGCTCGCCTGCACGGCGATCGACGAGCGCCTCATAGGAGCCCGGCAGGAACAGACGACAGGCGCAGTCCGGAAAGAGCCGCCGGCAAGCCACCATGATCGCATTCTGGACCTGGTCCACCGCCAGACTGGCGCCAATGTCCCAGCCGGCCTCAAAGAGCGAGCGCAGGTGGTCCAGATTGAGGCGCAACGACTCGTAGAGCCGGCTCTGCTCGGCCACGCGCGCATTCAGCTCGGCCAACTCGCGGTTGCGCTGGCGGAGCTCGCTGTTGCGCTGGTTCAGAATGTCTCGGACCTCGGCCAGCTCCCGGTTCTTTTCCGCCAGCGTCTGGGTGTACGACTCGGGCTGCATGCCATCGCCCATGGCCACCACATGCAGGCCCTCATCGCTCCAGGTCACTCGGTGGGGGTAGAACATGGCCTCCGAGTAGCGCCCCCAGACCTTGGCGGGCGTAAGGATCCACTCGTTGTCGCTCTGTTGCTCGACCCGCAAAAAGAGCTGGGTACAGTCCCGAATGGCAGCGATGGTCGCCGGGCTGAACTGGGTGCGCGACAGATCCCAGTAGGCCACAGAGCGCAACTCGAACAGGCGGGGGCACAGGGTGAGGAACAGAGTGCGCACGCGATCCTCGCTGCCCAGGATGCGGCAGAAGCCAGCCAGGGGATCGAACACGTAATAGGCCGACGAGCCGATCTCCTCGACCTGCTCCATCAGCCATTGACTCCCATGATGCCGGTGCTGGTCAAGCTCTAGCACCACAGGCGCGGGATGCTGGGCCACGATCGAATCCAAAAAGCCATCGGCTCGCACGTGTATCAGGCGCCCATCGGTCTCGGCCAGATAGTGGGCCAGCGTACGGACAAAAGGCCGGTACTCTTCAGGGGTCGTGGTGAAAAAGACGACATTGTCCTGGGGTTGCAGCTCTTCGATGAGTGCGTCGAGTTCAGCGGATCCGGTGGAAAAGGCGGGCATGTTCCCTCTCCTGCATCGCCGCGGTCGATCTGCCACGGTTACAAGCTGTTGGGCTTACGGGCCCTACCGTGTGAGCCAGACGTGCCCGATCACATTCAGCGACTCGGGCTGTTGATCGGTTGAACCCCTAGTGAGCGCGCAGCCTCTCGGCCAGCATCTCCACAAACTCGGGGTCGGTGGTCTCTTCGGGGATGTCAGCGGCATCATCAGTGGCGATGACACGCAGGCAGATCTGTCTGGTCTTGCGGCCGCCGATGCCCAAAAAGCCGCCCTTGGTCTCTACACTGTACACAGTAAGGACATCGCCCTCGAGCTCGACCTCATAGTTATCACCGGAGAGCTTGGCATTGATCTCGGTGTAGAACTGTCGTAGCGTTCCCTGGCTGGCCCATCTGCGCAACTTTGTTAGGTGCTCGTCCATTCATGTCTCCTATCACGGGGCTGGTTTCCTGTAGCGGGGCGCTTGCCCTATCATCCATTATAGGCCTCTGCAGCCGTCGCGCCAACATCGCCGGGCGGGCCCACGGCATGATAAGCGATAACGGTCAGGGCGTGATGCTGCGCCATGGATAGGGACGCATAGAAAGAGCCGCCTGGAGCGCCCGGGCGCTCAAAGCGGCTCTATGCATGCACCGGCAATAGGGTGCGGGGCGTTGGGCTAGGGGATCGGTTCCAGGAACCGCCGCGCAGCCCAAGCCGTCTCGCCATCCAGGAAGAGCTGTCGCCACCAGAGTCCGTCGGCAAAGCGCTGCTCGGTCTCGGTGCCCTCCAGGACAGTGCCGTAGGGCACGATGCGCAACACCTGGGTGTGCAAGCCCGGGTGCGCCCGCAGCCGCAGGCCGATCGAGGCGTTGATCTTGTAGCCCTCTCCGTCGAAATGGCCCACCGGCTCCTCAAAGCCAGGGTAGTTGGCCAGATAGGCCGAGGCAACCCAGCCCTCGAATACACCGGCCTTGCGTTCGACAGTCACGTTGCTCCAACGGATTCCCTGGGCCCAAATGGGATCGCCCTTGACGCGCACATCCTCGCCGTTGTAAAGCACGAGGACGATGGGGTCGGTGAGGCTTGGGCCGCTGCGCATACGCAGGCCGAGCCAGGCGTTTACCACGTGGGTCCACTCGGCAGCCTCGGGCGGGGCCGCCAGGGTCGACGTGGGGAGCGCCATGAACAGGAGTAGCAGAGCGGTGATGAGCAGGATCATGAGCGTCTTCTTTGACATGGGTTCCTCCTTGCCGTGTCAAGATACGGGGCGTCGCATACGGGTGGACCGCAGCCGAGCCCGGGTTCTCCACGGGGAAACTCGGCGCAATCCGCTCTTGATCCCATTATAGCGCAACTGGAAAGGTCAGAACAGGATTCGCACCCTATTTTGGCGTGAATTTACACAGCCAGAGAGACAAGGCCACACACCAATCCATGGTCCTCTATCACGGGCTGACCTATCATGCAGACCACTTGCCAAACAGGGCTCTAGCGCGTGTGCACGAGCTCGTATCCGGCGGATTGCCAGGCCATGAACCCTCCATCGAGCTCGATTACCTCGGTATAGCCCAGCTCGGCCAGGGTACGGGCCGCGGCCACGCTCATGGGCCCGCTGCGACAGTAGACGACAAAGGGCTCGTCACGGGCAGGCAGGGCATCCAGGTGGTATGCGATCTCATTGTATGGGATATGGACGTCGGTGCCGGCCAGCTCGCCCTCGTACGGGATATGGACATTGACCAGGAACAGGTCCTCACTCTCCAGCAACTCGGCCATTTCGTGGGGGGCGATGGCGGCATACCCGTGGGCGTTCCGCTCCAGGCCCAGGCTGTTGGCGCCATGGCCGCCCGGATGGCCCGGCGCACAGGCCGCCAGGAGGAGGGCCGCGATAAGCAGTATAACACTCGTCAGCCAAGGTCGATTATTTATAAACATGATAAACCTCCTGTTGAATATGCCCGCATTATACACCCGAATGCGTGTTTGTACCAGGGCTCTTTGCGGTGGCTTTTGACCCAGGCTCCGTTTCGGGCTATGCTTGCGCGTGTGCGCCGGGGCACACGCTAGTCATGGCAAGGAGGAGGGCGTGGCGCAGAGGATTCTTAACGGTGATGTGCTGACCTCGCATGGCAATGTGGCTGGGCGCAGAGCGATGGTCCGTATCCTGGAGGCGGGGCTGCAAGCGGCCGACCCGTACAACAACGCTCGCGACCTGTTGCAGGTGGACGGACGACGGCTGATTCTGGATCGCCCCGATTTCGAGCCCCGTGACGCCCCTGTGGGCGGGCCGATGGCCATCGATCTCGACGAGGTGGATCGCATCTTTGTGGTGGGGGCGGGCAAGGGCATCCAGCGCCTGGCCAAGGCCGTCGAGGACGCTCTGGGCGACCGGCTCACCGGCGGCGTTGTGATCGACAAGCACGATCTGCCCCTGGAGCTCTCGCGCATTCGTGTGGTCTATGGCGCCCATCCGCTGCCCGACGAGGGCTGCCTTGACGGCTCCCGCCAGATCCTCGAGATCGCCCACACGTTGACCCCCCGCGACCTCGTGTTTACCGTCACGGGCAACGGCATCTCCTCGCTGATGACGCTGCCGGCCCCCGGCATTACGCTGGAGGATCTGCGGCGCGTGACCCACATGATGCAGATCGAGCGCGGCGTGCCCACCGGCGAGCTGAACCCGGTGCGTAACCATCTCGACCGCATGAAGGGTGGCCAGATCACCCGTGCGCTGCGTCCGGCGCAGGTGATTCACCTGCTGGCCTGGGACTGTCGCGACTATGACTGGCTCGTGGACACCAACGTGTGGCTGCACACCCTGCCCGATCGCTCGACCTTTGCCGATGCGGTGGATATGCTGCACAAGTGGGACGCGTGGGACGAGGCGCCCGAATCGGTGCGCAGGCACCTGTCCGAGGCGCGGCCCGAATACGAGACGCTCAAGCGCGCCGAGTTCGACGAGGGTCGACAGCGCATCTTTGGCGTGATGCCCGAGCGCATCGGGATGTTGCCCACCGCCGAGGCCAAGGCGAGGGAGCTGGGGTTTGTACCGTACAACCTGTTCGCCGGCATCCATGTGGAGGCCAGCCAATACGCCATGGTCAACACCGGCATCGCCAACAACGTCGAGGCTACGGGCAGGCCCTTTGCGGCGCCCTGTGCCCTGGTCAACGGCGGCGAGATGGTGGTGCGGGTAGGCAAGGAGCGGGGCATTGGCGGTCGCAATCAAGAGTTCGCTCTGGCGGCGGCCACCCATATCGCCGGCAGCGCCCATATCATCGTGGGCTCGGTGGATACCGACGGCAACGACGGCCCCGGGATGCAGTTGGTCGAGGGCTGCGAGGACATGCCCTCGGTGGCCGGCGGCATCGTCGATGGCTACACCATGCAAGAGGCGCGCGAGCGCGGCGTGGACGTGGCCGAGGCGCTGCGACGCCACAACAGCACGCCGGCCTTGTGCGCGCTGGATAGCGCCGTCATGGCCACCCACAACATCAGCCTCAACGACCTGACCGTTACCCTCATTATGGGGCGGAAATAGAACGCAGAAAGGAAGCATTGTGCAAGACGGAACCCTCATCAAGTCCATCACGGCCCGGCAGATCGATTCGGATCGCGGGCACCCCGGGGTCGAAGTGACAGTGACGACGCGCAATGGCGCCGTGGGCGTGGCCGTGGCCACCGCCGGCGTCTCTGTGGGCGTCCATGAGGTCCAGTTCGCCTATGACGGCGGCAGCCGCTACGGCGGCAAGGGCGTGCAGGTCGCCGTGAATCGCGTGGAAGAGACCATTGCGCCGGCCATCATCGGGATGGACGCGTCGCGTCAGACCGAGGTGGACGATGCCATCATCGCCCTGGACCCCACGCCCAACAAGACCCAGCTCGGCGGTAACGCTACGGCGGCCACCTCGGCGGCGGTGCTCAAGGCGGGGGCGGCGGCTCTCGGCATTCCCCTGTACCAGCACATTGGCGGCGTCAACGCCGTCACCCTGCCGGTTCCGGGCATCATCTGCCTCGTGGGCAGCGATCGCTATGGCGGCGGCGGCAGCGAGTCGGGCGGCAAGCCCAGCCACGCCCTCATGTGCTATGGCTATGACAGTTTTTCCGACGCCCACTATGCCGCCTGGCAGCTTTCGCGCACCTATGCCGACCTGATGAGCGAGCGGTTCGGCGTCAGCGCCCGCTACGGCCACTATTCCGTGCCGCCCGGCACCGTCTCTCACGACAAGGAGCTGTGGGACGTGATGGTCGAGGCCATCGAGCGCGACGGCCAGACCGGCCGCATCGGCATCCAGGTGGATGTGGCCGCCGGCACCTACTATGAGAAGGACAAGGACCGCTACGTCGGCCTGTTCGATGCCACGGACAAGACCCGCGACGAGCTGATCGAGCTCTATGTGTGGATGGCTGACAACTATCCC